>NZ_DATEMB010000021.1:0-12783 GCF_035276005.1 Rhizorhapis sp. | reverse complement strand
ACGCAGGAGTAACGTCCCACCTTTGCCCCGGCAGATCGACGGGGGTCCCGACATGTGGAATTTTGATTCAGGACGCTCGCGCATTTTTGAGAAAAAAGACCGTTGCATGGCTGCAACCGCTCGCTTATAGGCAGCGCTCCTTTTCGGGGCCGTAGCTCAGCTGGGAGAGCGCGTCGTTCGCAATGACGAGGTCAGGGGTTCGATCCCCCTCGGCTCCACCATTTCCATTTGAAATCATTGGATAATTTCCCCTTCAAGGGGGCGGGCCTAATTTGGGGCCTAACTTCAGAT
Organism: Rhizorhapis sp.; assembly: GCF_035276005.1. Lineage (NCBI taxonomy): Bacteria > Pseudomonadati > Pseudomonadota > Alphaproteobacteria > Sphingomonadales > Sphingomonadaceae > Rhizorhapis > Rhizorhapis sp. The sequence continues at coordinate 12,492 of NZ_DATEMB010000021.1, read as the reverse complement.
CGGATTTTTTTTGAATGATCTGAAGTTTTCCTTGCTACTCAATGATGCCAAGGATCAGCGAGGGACAAGGCGGCAACTTTAGGGCCTGAGGAAAGACGATCGTTGATCTACTGCTCCCCAGCAATGCCGATCCGCCAACATGATTCTCCGCTTCGATGAGTTCCCTTCTGTGGCGGTCGCCATATCCCGACGAACTATAGCACTCGGGAAATAAATTTTTCGAGCTGAGAGGGCGCATCGACCGAGTCCCAGGTGTCAACCCTTTGGGAATGTAAGGGCTGTTTCCCAGGAGGTGTCGTGCGGTTCGCCGTGATGACGCTTGCCGATTGGGTGGCAGTCATTGAGGTGGCGCGCCATTTCCCGTGGCGCCTTGCTGGGCTGCCTTCGCATATGGAAGGGGCGCCGTCATGGCGAAGCGAGCTTGAGTGTGGGTACCGAATTTGGCTCCAGCGGAACTGGGGTGATACGCGCGGACCCCGCCCGTCCAGAAATTGGAAATTACGCGACCCCCCAACGTCCTCGATGCCGACCGTTACTCGCTCCTTGGCAAGTGAGCCTGTCAAAGAGCCTCATGCGCCAACGGTTGGATTCGTCAGTTACGATGTCCGATATCGCTTTGAATTGCCGGCTTTCAGTAAGCTATTTTGAACGTGCCTTCGCAAACTCGGTTGGAATTTCACCATATGCATGGCTCTTGGAGCAGCGGCTCATGCAAGCCAAAGATTTTCTCCTCATTCCTTCAATGCCGATTGCGCATATCGCGTTAGATTGTGGCTTCACGGACCAGGCTCATTTCACCAACACCTTTTCGCGTAAGGTTGGTATGACGCCAGGTGTATGGCGAAATAAGCATTCGCCTCCGAAGGAGTTGCAAGGATGATAGCTGAAGGTTCTGAGCGGAATACAAGTTCGACCACGGGGCTATTCACGGGAATTTAGGGAGTCGGTGATTCTAGAGGCTGAAACACATTGGCACATTCCTCTAAAAGCGGCACTGGCCATTGTCCCGGTAGAATTTCAAGGACAGATGAAGATGTTCCGCTTGGGAGCGGCATCTCTGGGCTCAAAGTGAAGGTCGTGGCGCAACATGCGCCGTAGCCATGGAAACCAACTGCCGACGACCGATCGGATAGAGGCGGAAGGCCGGCCTTTGGCGCCTCTGTGCATTGAGCGGGAGAACATGGCGCCTGCAATCGATTTGTTACAGTTTCTAACGAAGGATTACGCCCACCTTTTGCGGCGGCTCACCAGGAGATTCGGTTCTATCGACTTCGCCGCCGATGCTCTCCAAGATGTGTATGTGAGGCTTCGAACCGGTCCGCTAAAAGGCAAAGTTAGCAGACCGCGCGCCTATTTGTATCGAATGGCGGTCAATCTGGGCCTCAATCTTGCCCGACGAGATGAACGCAGCAGGCCGCTAGAAGCGAGCCTGATCGAAAATTTCGCGGACACCGCGCCCAATTCGGAACGAATCGTGGCGGGGATAAATGAATTAGACTTTGTTCTGCAGGAGCTTCACAAATTGCCCGACCAACGCAGGGCCATATTCCTGGCGAGGTGGCGCGACGAAAAGGAGCTTGCAGTGATCGCGGGCGAGTTTGGCTTGCATCGCCGGACCGTGCAAAAGGAATTGGCGCGGACAGAGAAGCATTTGCGGATAGTGCTCGGCCGGAGCGCGAAGTAGGAAGGGTTGTCCTCAGTCCGCGGGCTAGGGTCGCACTTTCGAACGTCGCTTTCCGTGATCGATCCGATAGCAGCAGACGTGGTCTCAGGTTTCCGGGATAAAGGGACAGAAGAAAGAGGGGCAACTGTTTCGGTGGGTGATTCCGTACTGGCGCTGGAGAAGCGGATCTTGCAGGCCAATGGAAACTTCTGAAATGGTGCAAATTGTCGTGGACGTGTGGGATTTCCTGTATAAGTAATGATGCCTAAACAATAATAGGGTCGCGTGGTGTGGGTCGGGCGGAAGCTGGAAGGCCGCTTCTGACTTGCAGCCAGCAATGCGGCGTTGCACTCCGTCGCCGTGTCGGGAGGGCATCCGATGACCTAGCGGGCTGATCGGCGCGGTGTTGATCGAGACGGTCATGGCAAGTTCCTCTTCGCTGAAGGAACTTCCAACCTCAGAGGGCAACCTCGCCCCGCTAAAGGCACATATTTACCGCACTGCCGTGCCCCACGCGACCCTCCCGCGACGCGGGTTCGTGCTTGGGTCGCGCCCGGCGTCGTAGTTGGCCCAATTAATGTTTCGTGACCGACGACAACTGCGAGCTACCTTCGAACGTCAAGGTGAGGGGCCAGAGCGCTGTCTTCGTGAAAAAACGCTCGGTCCGGTTTTGCCGGGTCTCATGCAATAGGCCGAGCCAGCTAAGGGGCCGAAGGACATGCACATAGATGAGCGATTTTATATGGTAGTCCTTATCATCGCTGCCCGTCAGCCTGGCACAGAATTGCTTGTCCGTGACACCTGAATGGGCTTCGACGTTCACGGCGTTGAGGACCGAAACCCATTCGATTTCCAGCATGTCATCGTGACCGGCGGAAAGGAGCAGATGCTGGGCCAGTGTAATCCAGAGGCTTCCCGAATGCTCCAACAGGTCCTTGCCTATCTTGGTTATGTGCAGGAAGCCTTTGCGGTGGCGGGCGAGCTTGGCGACCAGCAGCAAATCATGCAGAATGGCCAATGGCGGAAAGTCATGTTCGTTCAGGACCTTATTAATCGCATAAAGTTCGTCGGCGGTGTAGCCAGGCCAATTGAAGGCTTCCGCGGCCCAGGTGACGAAGTAGCGCTTTATCGCCCCGTTGGGCGTGAGGCCGATCGGACCGGCTTCGGCGAGATGACGCAATGTGAGCACGGCCGCGCGATGGAGGGGTGATAGCGCCAATTGCGGGGCGTCAGCGGCTGGGGCGTGAAACTCGATCATCGTGATACGGCTTCTGCCGCGTTGGGCACCTAGAGACAAGAACCGTCCAATCAGCTCTCGTGGCGCGGCTGCGCTGCGCCATGTCTTGAAGGGAAACGCGGAAAACCGGACTGACTGCGGCTGGAGATGAAAAATCGGCGGTTGAACCTCGTATAAGGGTCGAAGCTTTCGAACACCTTCCCCGCGGGCATGTTATGCTGCCCGTGCGAACGGCGATAGGATCAGGGCGCGCAGCTTTTCCCAATATAATGTGGTCACCAATAACACTCCGCAAAGGAATAGAGTGGCCGTGGCGATGATGTGTCCGGTTGCCGGGAAGCTGTGGATGACGAAGGGCATGGACACAAGGATCGCAGCCCGCCGGTCAATGGCGATGGCTAGCAGAACGAGCGTGATGAAAAGCGCGCCGATGATCCAGCTCGCGTTTGCGAGACTGCCTATCAGGCTGAAGAGGGCCGGCAGGATCATCAGGCTGGCCGACATATGCAGCCAGAAGGCGATGTCGCATCGCAGAGTCCGGCGTTCGGAGTCCGACCTGTCCAGCAGCATGGCGACCGCGAAGGTGATGGCGCCGGCGAGGATGGCCCTTTCCTGCAACAGGGTCAGCATGGCGCCGCGGTTCTCACCGCCGCCGACGGCTATCAGGGCGGTTAGGGGCGTGTATAGGATCGGCAACAATAAGGCTTGAAACGCATAAGCATAGCTCAAGGCTATACGGTGGCGCCATGCAAACAGCAGATTGGCGACGGCACCGCACAGGCTTGCCAACAGCAGGATCGGCAACATGTGGCTGACGAGCTGGGGCTGCTGCCAGAAACCAGGCTGAAGAAAGCGGGCCTGCTCGCCGCCGGCGAGATGCCAAAAGATGATGATGCCCGCATAGCCAGCGATGAAGGAGAAGGAACTGGCCAACTGAAGCGCAGGCAGAGCCATGCGCCGCCGCCGGACGAAATATTCGGCCGCGCCCCAGCTGGTGACGGTCGGCAGAACGAGCAGACGCCAATCGAGTATTGAGAGGAATGAAAAGTCTGATCGAGGCGCCGCCGCACCTGGCATTACGAACAACCGCAGGGAAATGAGGCAGCTGCCCGCGATCAGCGTGCTGAGGCCCATCGCCACGAATATGTCGTTGAAGCTGAACACCAACCGTAGAGGCTCGGTTTCGCTCGCGGGGGTGTCCGGCCTTGGCACCGGCGGATTGCTGATGACGGCCGTGGGAACCACGCGCCGGGACAGGGCGGCGGGGGCGATGGCGAGCAACCAGCGGCGCAGATGATTCCAGGCAACCGACAGCAACAATATGCCGCCGCCGAGCAGCAGCGCGACGATGGCGACGCTCTTCAGAGGTTCATCCTTGGTCGCGACCAGTGAATAGAGCGCATAGGCAACATAAAGGATGCTCGACACCAGGATCGGGCGTCGGTCCACAATCAGCGCCATGATGGCGAGGATGAGAAAGAGCAGCAGGATCGGCAGCGGACTGTCGGCCGGTCCATATCCCAGCCCATCATGCAGGATCGCGAAGGCACCGTGAACAACCAGGGGCGCGGCCGCCAGATGCAGCCAGAAGGCGACATCGGCCCGCCGCGTTTGCCGCAGGCGGTCTGAAATATCCCAGGCCATGGCGATGCCGAAGACCACCAGGCCCCAGAGCAACGCCATTCCGGATGCTGAGCGGTAGCTTTGGAACGGTGTGAAGGAGAAGAGATTGGTGGACGATCCGCCCGCCAGCAGAACCAGCGTCAGGATCGACGCGGCGGCGGCGGCCGGGATCCTGAACCGGCGCCAGTAGAACCATGTCGCGGCCGCCCCCAGCAAGCTGCCTAAAATCCCAAGCGTTGGTGCCAGCGTCACTTGGACGCCAGCCACAAAGCCGAAGGTCAGCACGATGGCGCAAGCCGCCAAGTTTCTTCGTTCGACCAGCGGACGGCTTAGCCACCATGTCAGCGCCGCCATGGTGACGCCCGCCAATGCGCCCAAACTTGCGCCCGCCAGACCGCCCATGGTTATAAGGCCGATCGCCAGAACCACCGCGGTGAAAAGATCGGCAAAGCCCGTCACGAGCCGAAAATGCTCCTCCCCGGCAAGAGCGGGAATAACGGCCCGTTCGACGGGAGCGGCGGTTTCCGGATAGTGCATGACCTCCGCTTATCGAGCGCGGGTTAAGGCCGCGTCAACCGGTCATCATGAGACAGGCGTCCGTCAACGATCCGGAGTGGCGATGTTCTTGGCGGCTTTGATGGCGGGATTGTGATTGCGTGGTTATGGCGTTGCCGGGATGCCAGATGTTCTCCCATCATGCGCCACGGTCTCACGGCCCTGACGGGCGGTGAGACGCTTTGCTGATTTGTGTCGGGAACGATACAAATTGTCGTGGACGTGTAAGATTTGTTGTGCAAATAGCGAAACATAAAGAAGATATGGGGTCGCTTCGGTTTATCGGGCGGAGCAATTTGCCTGAGTTGAAATTGAAGCAATAGCAGCGTTTCCTGGGGTCATGAAATGCTGGTTCCGGTGCGGTTGCACCGGAAGGCATCATCTGCCTGTTGCATGAATTGTGGTTGCTGCGTTGTGCTTGATGGTGCGGCGCGGTGTTGGTGTGTCTGTTCATGGCTGTTGCGTCCCCTGGGGGCGAATAGTTGGCGGATAGGGACGCTGCATACAGGGGGGTGTAATGCGGTTCATGATCCGCGCGATGCTTGTCGCGCTCGTTTCCGCTGCCATGGGCGGTGTTCCCGCTGGTGCACAGAGCAGATTATCTCCCGCACCTGCTGTCGGTTATGATGGCCATGGCATTGAAATTCTGTCCGGCGTTTTCGGGCGCATCGGCAAGGCGCGAAAGCAGGATATCGTCGAACGGGCGCAATCCTTGTGCGGAACCGGCGCAAACAGCTGCCAGCTATTCTGTTCCGAGACCAGTTTCGGACGTTATAGCCTTGGCCGCAAGCCAATCTGCCGGATCACCTGGCGCTGCCCCGACGGAAACGTCCACGCGATCGAGGCGGCGAAGGAAGAGCCCATGCTGATGCGATGTTCCGGGCCCGCAAGGATCGAGCCAGCGGTGGATGAGCTCGCGCCGCTGACCTACACGCCGCCGGGGCGCTGATGAGGGGGACGTTTCTGGCCGCGGCCGCGATTTGCGCGGTGGTGACCGGCTGTGCCGGGCCGCACGTGCCTTTCACCCACCGTCATCCGCCCACTGCTCGGCATCGCGAGGAAGTGGGTGATTGGCGACTCCAAATCCGGCGCGACAAATTCACTGGCGAAATCGCCTGCCGTCTCTTCGACCGCAATCACAAGGCATTCTTCCTGGGCGGCGCGGTTGCCTTCCGTTTCCATAAGGACTGGAACACCGGGCGGGCGATCTACCGGCTTGACGGAGACGCACCGCGCCATTGGCGCGAAGATCTGCCGGAACTCATTCGCATCGGCGCCCCGTTCGAGCGCGGCGGGATAGATAATCCGGGGCAGGGCCTGGTGTGGATTCCCTTCAGGCGGCTGGAGGGGGCTAACTCCATTGCGATCGAGGCCCGGCCTGATCGCGCTCCGGTCACATTCCATTTCCGGGGCTTGAAGGGGCTCTACCAAACAGCCATCGACCAGGGCTGCACGCCCGACAGTCGCTTTGTCGGATGAAGGGCGCATGCGCAAAGCTGGTTCAGCCCTTTTGATGGGTCTCGCGCTCGCCCCGGCCTTCGGATCATACCCCTGGTCGGCGGCGCATGCGGCGCCAGCCCGGGCTTACCCGGTCCGTGCCGACGGAGCGACGCGGGTCTCGGAGCACTGGCGTCTGCCGAAGCTCGATGTGCCCCAGGAACCCGCGCCGACCGAAACGCTGGCCGATGCGCTCGATGCCGCCTATCGAAGCGCGCCCGCCCTCCAGGCGCGCCGCTATGACCTGAGGGCAAGCGATGAGGATTATGCCCAAGCGCTGGCCGAACTGCGCCCCACCGTGCAGGCGCAGATAGGCGGCAGCTACAGCAAAACCGTCCCGGGGCGCACGACCCAGGCTGACCGTCCTCTGGCTGATCGTCTCGCTTCACCGATCATCACCACCAACAATGCCGCCGCCGAGATGATCGTCGATCAGCCGCTTTACACCGGCGGCAAGGCCAGCGCTGACGCCGCGGTGGCGCGCGAGGCGATACACGCCGGGCGCGAGGAGTTGCGGGCAACGGAGGGCGATCTGTTCTTGCGAGTGATCACCGCCTATGCCGACGTGCGCCGTGACAGCGCGACCCTGGCGTTGCGGAAGGCCAGCGTCACCCAGCTGGAATCGACCTTCTACGAGGTGACGGCCCGGCGTCAGGCTGGGGAACTGACCCGCACCGACATCGCGCAGGCGTCCACTCAGGTCGATGCCGCGATTGCGACTTCCAACCTTACTGAGCAGCAGTTGCAGCAGGACCGTTCGGCCTTTGCCGCGCTGGTGGGGCACGATCCCGGCATTTTGGCGCCAGAGCCGCCCTTGCCCCAGCTTCCGCACTCGCTCGATGCGGCGTTCGACCTGGCACAAAGGCTCAATCCGGGGCTGTCACAGGCAATTGCCACCGAGCGTGCGTCCCGTGTGCGGATCGCGGCGGCAAAGGCGGAAGGCCACCCGCGCGTGTCGCTTCGCGGGACGGCGCGCCTCGGCGGCCAGGCCGCGCCCTTCTCGCTGCACAATGAGGACCAGGAATTTGCCGGTCAGGCAGTCCTGACCATCCCGCTCTGGCAGGGCGGCCGAACAAGCTCGCTGGTCGCGCAGGCGCGCGATCGCAATGCCGGCGATCGCGAACGGATCGAGGAGGCGCGCCGCGTCATGGTGCAGGCTGTGGTGGACGCCTGGAACGGGGTCGCGACCGCGCAGCGCAATCTGGTCGTGCAGGAGGCCCAACTTGCGTCCGCCCGCGTTCTCGACGAGGGGACATTTCAGGAATATCGGGCGGGCCTGCGTTCCACTTTCGATGTACTCTTCGCGCACGGCTCTCTGCGCGACGCGGAAATCGCGTTGGTTTCCACCCGGCGCGACCTTTACGTCGCGCAGGCGACGCTCCTGCGGCAGATCGGCCTCCTCGAAGCGCGTTCGATCCTGTCGCAGACGCCGCTCTATGATCCGACGGTCAATACGCGCGAGGCCGCGCGCCGGAATGCCCTGCCATTCGATCCGGCGCTGCGCAGCCTCGATCGTGTCGCGCAGCCCGAGGCAACCCAGCGCGGACTGGAGCAGCCGTCCTTGCCTGACCGCAAACCCGAGATGATGCCCGCCACAACGATGCCGTCCGTGACCATGACCACCACACCCGCCTTGCCGCCATTGCCTAGCACGGTCGGTACGCCCAAACCCGCACATCGGCGTAAGCGGCCATGAGCGCGGACTACACCGCACCGCCGCCCGAGCCGGAGCAGACGATCGGTCTGGCGAGCGACGAGAGCGGCCTCGTCGCCTTTGCCGCCCTGCTGGCGATGCATCGCATCGCCGTCGATCCGGCGCAGTTGCGTCATAGCCTTGGCCATTATCGCGCGATCGAAAGCGAGGATCTGCTGCGCCTAGCGAAGATGCAGGGCAAGGAAGCGGGTATTCGCGCGCGCTCTGTGCGTGCCACCTTCGAGAAGCTTGAGCGCATGCCGGTGCCTGCACTAGCCAATGGGCCCAATGGCTGGTTCCTGATCGGGCGGGTCCAGGGCGGGGAGGCGCTGATCCAATTGGCCTTGCCGCAAGCGGGTGCCGATGGTTCGGCGATCCGCAAGGTCGATAGGGCAGCGCTTGAGGCAATGTGGTCGGGTGAACTGGTGCTGCTGACGACGCGGGAAAATGTCGCGGGCCAAGCGGGCAAGTTCGATGTCACCTGGTTCATTCCGCAGATCGTCAAATATCGCCGGCTCATCGGCGAGGTTCTGCTCATCACTTTGGCGCTCAACCTGCTCGGACTCGCCGCGCCGCTGTTCTTCCAGAATGTGGTCGATAAGGTGCTGGTCCATGACACCCTCGATACGCTGACGGTGCTCGCCATCGGCTATGTCGCGGTGTCGCTGTGGGAAACCGCCTTTGGCTGGCTGCGAACGCGGCTCTATTCGCGGACGAGCCAGAAGATCGACGTTGAACTTGGCGCCCGACTGTTTCGTCATCTGCTGGGCCTGCCCATCGGCTATTTCGAGGCGCGCCGGGTCGGCGACATCGCCATGCGCGTGCGCCAGCTCGAAACGATCCGGGAGTTCCTTACCAACGCCTCGCTGACCGTGCTGGTCGATCCGGTGTTCACGGTGGTGTTCCTCGCCGTCATGTGGATTTATTCGGTCAAGCTCTTCGTGATCTCGGTGTTGACCATTCCAGCCTACATCGCAGTCGCCCTCTTCGTGACGCGGCCGCTGCAGGCGCGGATCGAGGAAAAGTTCGAGCGCAGTGCGGCGAATAATGCCCTGCTCGTCGAAAGCATCGGCGGCATCCAGACGGTCAAGGCCGGCGCGGTCGAGCCGCAATGGCAGGAACGCTGGGAACGGCAGCTGGCGGGCTACAGCATGGCCAGCCAGCGGGTGATCGATCTTGGCAATAGCGGCAGCCAGTTGATCCAGCTCATCTCCAAGCTGAATTTGGCCGCCATCCTCTATTTCGGCGCGGGAGCGGTGATCCATCACCAACTGACCGTGGGCGGGCTGGTCGCGTTTAACATGTTCGCCCAGCGCGTGTCGGGGCCGGTGATCCGGATGGCGCAGCTCTGGCAGGACTTCCAGCAGGTTCGCATAGCCATCGCTCGTCTGGGCGACGTGCTCAACCAACCGACTGAACCGGGCGCGGGCAGCCGCACCGCGCTGCCTGCGATCCGCGGCGATATTACCTTCGACGGCGTCAAGTTCCGTTACAGTCTCGATGGGCCGTGGACGCTGGATGACATTGACCTGGTGATCCCGGCCGGAACCTCGCTCGGGATCGTCGGTTCCTCGGGCTCCGGCAAGTCGACGCTGACCAAGCTTCTCCAGCGGCTGTACGTGCCGCAGGGCGGGCGCATCCTGATCGACGGGGTCGATATTGCCCAGATCGATCCCGCCTGGCTCCGGCGCCAGATCGGCGTGGTGCTTCAGGAAAATCTCCTGTTCAACCGTTCGATCCGCGAAAACATCGCGCTCGCCAATCCGGCCATGCCGCTCGAGGCGGTGGTCGAGGCAGCCACGCTTGCCGGCGCGCATGAGTTCATCGTCCGTCTGCCCCAGGGTTATGACACAGTGGTGGAGGAGCGGGGCGCCAACCTCTCGGGTGGTCAGCGGCAGCGGCTAGCTATTGCCCGGGCCCTTGTGACGCGACCGCGTATCCTGATCCTCGACGAGGCGACCAGCGCATTGGACGCCGAAAGCGAGGAGATCATCCAGAACAACCTCAAGGCGATGAGTGCGGGCCGCACCGTGTTGATCATTGCCCACCGCCTTTCCGCCGTGCGCCAGTGTGATCACCTCATTGCGCTGGAAGCAGGGCGTATCGTCGAGCGCGGATCGCATGATGAATTGTTGCGGGCGGGCGGGCGCTATGCCGACTTGCACCGGCGGCAGACGGGACTTGCCATGGCGGGTCTCGCGCCTGTGGAGAATCCGGCATGAGCGGCCTCGCCCATAGCTGGCGCGTGATACGCGAGGCGCTGAAAGCGGATCGCGAACGGCGTCGCAATGCCGTGCTGAGTGCCGACGCGGAATTCTTGCCGGCCGCGCTCGAGGTGATCGAAACGCCGGTTTCTCCGACCGGGCGGCTGACCACATGGATCCTTCTGGCGGGGCTGGTCGTGACGATCTTGTGGCTTGTGCTCGGGCGGGTGGATGTGGTGTCGAGTGCGCCGGGCAAACTGATGCCAGCCGGCAGCGTCAAGATCGTACAGTCGGCGGGCAGCGGCGTGATCCGCTCGATCCTCGTGCATGATGGGGACCATGTCCGCAAAGGACAATTGCTGATCGAACTCGACACCACGCTTGCCACCGCCGAGTTGCAGCAGGCCGAAAAGGCGCTGCTCTCTATAGAACTCGACGTGGCGCGGAACAGGGCGATTGCCGATGCGCTGAGCGGAAGGGGAGGGGCGCCACATTTTGTTGCTCCTGCCGGAACGCCGCCTGAAATCGCCGAGACCCAGCGCCGGCTGGTCGATGCGCAGGTAGGCGAGGTTCTGGCAAATGTTGGTGGCCTGGAAGCCGCACGCCGTTCTGCGCTTTCGGAGGCTGACGCGGCGTCAGCCACGCGCGCCAAGCTGGACGAGACGATACCGATCCTCGACCATGAGCTGGCAGCGATGCAGCGACTGGATGAGAACGGCTATGCTCCGGGGCTCCGTCTGCTGGAATTGCAGCGCCAGCGGCGATCGGAAGCGGGGGACCGCGACGTCGCTGTTGCTCAGCATGCCCGTGGCCTTTCCGAAGCGGGCAAGATGTCGCAGCAGATCGGCCAGACACGGGAACAGGCACGCCGCATTGCGTTGGCGGACCTCGCCAAGGCCGAGAGCGAGGTCGTTTTGCGCCGTGAGGATGTAATCAAGGCCAGGCGGCGCACCGGCCTTCAGCGTCTCTATGCCGCCGAGGATGGCACCGTGCAGCAGCTGGCGGTGCATACCATTGGCGGCGTTGTTGAACCCGCGCGCACGCTCATGGTGATCGTGCCGGCCCGAGGCGGTATCGAACTCGAGGCGCATGTGCTCAACAAGGATGCGGGCTTTGTGCGCGAGGGCCAGGATGCGGTGGTCAAGCTCGATGCGTTTCCGTTTACGCGCTACGGTACGATCCCGGCCAAGGTGGTTTCGCTTAGCCGGGATGCCGTGCCCGATCCCAAGCTTGGTCCCACCTATGTCGCCCGTGTCAGGCTTTCGCGCGCCAGTCTGATTGTCGATGGCAAGCCCGTGGCGCTGGGTTCCGGGCTCAATGCCGTGGCCGACATTCGGACTGGATCGAGGCGGATTATTTCCTGGCTCTTGAGCCCGGTTCAGACCACCGTGGCGCAGGCGGCGCGGGAACGTTGATTTGAAAGGATGAGGCTTACCGTCGGAGTCCGATCTCCGGCTTGTCTTCTCGACTGGCGACACTGCCGATATTGCAAGCGAATGCTGCAGTCATTCTCTTCGAGGGATCAATGAAGGCATCGTAGCTTGTGGTTTGGGGTTCGCTGCTTTCACATCTTCTGAATGATTATGTTGGGGTGTTTTTCATCTTTCTTTTTCTATAACCATCCACTGCCCAATCAGATCGGACGTGCGTGGTTCATCGCGTGATCTCACGATAGGGACACGCGCAAGCTGCAGGCATAAGCGAGGGGCGTTTTGCATGACCTTGCAGGGATCAGGGTTCACCCCATTTGGTCCGACATATCGTCGCTGGGGGATTTTGTCCCCTGAGAACGGGAAGGAGATTGCCAGCCATATAGCTTCTCCCTCCGAAATCGGATTTTGCCCGCTACTGAGCTGATCCAACAGAAAGTCATATGTAGGTGCGGCCAAGGCACCACTTGCGTTGATGGCCGTATGTGTTGGTATCGGACCTCGGCCAATATCATTTGGTTCTTTTTCTTCTTCGATATTGAAGTGACTGCCTTTCCAAAGGAATGGGTCGCTGTGGCGAATAAGGCGAA
>NZ_DATEMB010000020.1:0-30977 GCF_035276005.1 Rhizorhapis sp. | reverse complement strand
CATACCTAGCCGTGAGGAAAGGTTAATGCAAAAAAGTCCTTTCCATTATTGATGAAGGTCTCGGTTCGAGGACCGGCAATATATTGTATTGTCTTTGAAGGAGTGGATCATGCGGGAAGAACGCGTATCTGAACGTATCGTGGAGCGGCCCACCACTACTGTGGTGGAAAGCCGTCGCGGCAGCGGCGCCGGAATCATCCTGGGTGTCATCCTGGTCATTCTGGCTGCCATCGCCGTCTATTTCGTGGTGGTGAACAGCAATAACGAAACGCGCGAAAGCGACGCGGTTAGCGAAGCTGCGCGCGATGTCGGCCAGGCGGCACAAAGTGTCGGCGATGCCGCCACGACAGCGGCTGATCAGGCCCAGAGGTCGGACGAACGGTAATTCTTTTCCTCTCCCTATGAGAGAGGGAATAAGTTGCTCAACGCTCCCGTAGACGGGGCATGAGTTCTACGAAATTGCAGGGCTGGTGACGGCTGTCCAACTGGCTTGCCAATATGCCGTCCCAGCCATCCTTTACAGCACCGGTGGAGCCCGGCAGCGCGAATATATAGGTTCCGCGCGCTACACAGGCGCTGGCGCGGGACTGGATCGTGGACGTGCCGATCTTCTGAAAGCTGATCCAGCGGAACAACTCGCCAAATCCCGGAATTTCCTTGTCCTGGACCTGGGCAAGCGCTTCCGGCGTGACGTCGCGGCCTGTGACGCCCGTCCCTCCCGTCGTAATGATGCAATCGATCTCCGGATCGTCGATCCATGCGTGGAGGCGGGAGACAATGGCTTCCTTGTCGTCCCGCTCCAGATAACGGGTGGCGACGACATGGCCAGCGGCCTCGATCCGCTCGACCAGCGTATCGCCCGAGGTATCATTGGCGGCCGTGCGGCTGTCCGATACCGTCAGCACGGCAATTCGCACGGGTTTGAAAGGGCGGCTTTCGTCAATCGGCACTGAAGGACTTCCCATTGGGGTCAAGGCGAATGGCAGTTGCGCCGGACATGCCGGGGAAGCGCGGCCAGAGACCCTGGGCCAGATCGGCAAGGCTGCTCGCCTTTTCCCCTGCCTGCCGCTGATACATCCAGTAATTGCGCATGACGATGGTCACATAGGCGCGGGTTTCATAATAGGGAATGGATTCGATGAAGAGCAGCGGGTCTCCATTGTCCCGAATCTCCATATTCCATCTGCCGACCGAGGCTGGCCCGGCATTATAGGCGGCCATGACCTTGGGGAGCAGACCTCCGGTCGCCGATGCGTCACGCAGGCTTTCCAGATAGCGCTGGCCATATTCCATGTTGACGGCGGGGTTGTCGAGCTGAGCCGGGTCGGCGGCGACGCCATAGCGGCTGAACATCAGCCTTGCGGTTCCGGGCATGACCTGCATCAGACCCCTTGCCCCCGCCGGGCTGACCACTGAGGCCCGGAAATTCGATTCCTGCAGCGCGTGGGCGAAAACCAGCGCCCGGTCCACCCGCCAGCCGCTATTGGGCTGCCATTTCGGCGCCGGATAGCGGGCATAGCTGTCCGGCCGCTGCCCATAGGGCGCATTGTGCGCCAGCCAAAGCTGGGTTTCGGGCAGGCTGAGACCACGGGCGAGGTGAAGCAGCGCCTCATGTTCATTGACCACGCCAATGCGAGCCTGATGCCGCAGCACGTCGTCGGCAAGCGCGTCCTCGCCGATTTCGACCAGGGCTATCGATGTGCGCACGTTGGAATGATTTTTGAGCCGCGCCCAATCATCCTCATCGAACTTTGGCGTCAGCGGCTTCACCGCGGGCTGGATCGCCAGTGCTTCGCTCGCAAGCATGCCGTAAAAGGTCTCGTCGAGGCGCGCCGCATTGCGCATCAGGGGCTGGACCTTGGCGGCATTGCCGCAGGCCATATGGCTGCGCCCGGCCCAATAATAGCCAGCCGCGCGCATATCGTCATTATCGGAGCGGAAAGCCACATTTTCGAAGGCATTGGCGGCGGCGTTGCAATCATTCTGGCGCCACGCCGAGAGCCCCGCCACCCAATGGGCCTGGGCGAGCCAGGGGCCAGAGCCACCCTGCAACGCTCTTTCCGCCACCCGCCGGGCATTGGCGTCGTCATTTTCGATATAATAGGACCATGCAACCCGCTGACGCCATTCGGTGAGCGCTTCGGGCGTGAGGCCGGCTTCGCCTGCGCTCAGAAGGGACTCGGCCCCGGCGGGGTCATCATTCTTGATGAAGGGAAGAATTTGGGCCCCCAGCGCCTGGGCGGCTGGGTCCTCGTGGATGGTGGCTGTAACCTTCCGGCGCGGCGATCCTGGAAACCAGGCGAGCCTTTGTACCTGGGGCAGGGAGGGCAGCATCTGCGCGCCGCGCTTTTGCGCCAGGCGCGAGAGCCGCTCCGCCTGCGGAAGTGCGGGGGCCTGGTTCAACAGGTCCAGTACGTCGAACAACTCGACCTTGGGCGAATTTTTCGCAAGGTAAAGTTCGGCCAGTGCCACCGGGCGAAGCACATTGTCGCTCGCCGCCTGCAGCATCGCCTTTGCCTCGATCCATTGCTGCGCGCGAATGGCGCTGAAAATCGCACGGTAGCGGGAGCGTTCGTTTTCGCTGAGCTGGCCGGGAATGGACGAGGCGGAGGTCCGTTCGGCCGGAATGGGAACCGCTGTCGGGCTGGCCGCGGCCGGAAGGGCGGCACTGGCCAGCAAAGCAGCAAGGAAAACGACGCCAGACTTCAAGAACAGGCTTCCTTCATGAAAATTTGCAGATCTTTCCAGCATTCCGCCTTCGCGGCGGGCTGCCGCATCAAAAAGCGCGGGTGGAAAGTGGCTATGGCGGAAACTGTGCCATGTGCATGGTTAACAGAGTGTAACTTTCCGCGTCCACCCCCCGCGTCTGCCGATAGCAGGGCACGGCTCGTCTTGTCTCCAAGCAGCAGGAGCTTGGTGGGTGCGGCAAGCGCGATGTGGTGATGCATGATCTTCGCGAGCATCTGGGCGCTGGAGGCGTGCAGCAGACCGCCGGGAGGCCGTGTGGCCCCCAATGAGCAAAGATAGAGCTTCTCGCGTTCCAGTCCTATGGATCGCATCATGCGGTCAAACAGCTTTCCGGTGCTGCCCGAGAGCAGTGTCCCCGCCGCCATGTCATCGCCATCCGGTACATCGGAAATCACCATTATGCCGATGTCCGATGGAGGTTCGGGAAGGATTCTGCTTCCCGGCCAGGCCGCTTCGGGAACTTCGGCGCTGCTTCGGCGCCATTCAAGAAATTCCGCGAGCGTTCCAGGCATCTCGCCTTGGGAACCGGTCTTTTCCGATCTGACTCTTGCAGGTTCAGTCTGCATTTGTGCAGACGGTGCAAGCCACGCCGCCTTCTGATCGGAGACAGGCACCGTAACTCCGGCCAGTTCCCACCAGCCGATCAGATTGCCGATTGAATCATTTTGTCGAAAAGCCACCATTCCCCGCATGCCATATTACAGTCTGAGGTTGACGAAAGGGTCAATAATTGGACATCGGGTTATCTGGTCAAGCGTGAACAAAGCAAGGCGGCCCGAACGGTGTCGGCTGCCATGAGGAGATGACAATGAGTGACCGGGATTCGATGCCCTATGACGTGGTAATTGTCGGGGGCGGGCCTGCGGGTTTGTCGGCGGCCATACGGTTGAAGCAACTCGCCGTTGAAGCGGGGCAGGAGCTTTCCGTCTGCGTCCTGGAAAAGGGTTCGGAGATCGGCGCGCACATCTTGTCGGGCGCGGTGGTCGATCCCAAGGCACTGGATGAGCTGTTGCCGGAATGGCGCACGCAGGGTTGTTCGTTGGCGGAGGTTCCCGTCAATGACAATCAGCACTGGTTCCTTTCAGCGACAGGCAAATGGGAAATGCCCCATCTGCTGATGCCGCCCTTCATGAGCAACAAGGGCACCTATACAGGTTCGCTGGGCAATCTCTGCCGCTGGCTGGCCGAGCAGGCCGAGGGCCTGGGTGTGGAGATATTCCCCGGCTTTGCGGCGGCCGAGATCCTCTACAATGAGGATGGCTCAGTCAAAGGTGTGGCCACTGGCGACATGGGTGTGGCGCGTGACGGCAGTCGGAAGCCCGACTATCAGCCGGGCCTTGAACTGCACGCCAAATACACCTTCTTTGCCGAAGGGGCACGCGGGCATCTCACCAAGATATTGAAGCGCCAGTTCGATCTGGAGGCGAATTGCCAGCCGCAGACCTATGGCATTGGCCTCAAGGAGCTGTGGGACATCGATCCCGCAAAACACGCGCCGGGCCGCGTCATCCATACTCAGGGCTGGCCGCTGACCGATGCCTATGGGGGCGGTTTTCTCTATCATCAGGCAAACGGGCAGGTGGCCCTGGGCTTTGTTGTGGGGCTCGGTTACAAAAATCCCTGGCTTTCGCCCTTCGAGGAATTCCAGCGGTGGAAGCAGCACCCGAAGATTCGCGAGATATTGGAGGGCGGCCGCCGCGTCTCCTATGGCGCGCGGGCCATCAATGAAGGCGGCTGGCAGTCGGTTCCCAAGCTCAGCTTTCCCGGCGGCGCGCTCATTGGCTGCTCGGCGGGCTTCGTCAACGTGCCGCGGATCAAGGGCAGCCACACGGCGATGAAGTCGGGCATGCTTGCCGCCGAGGCCGCTTTCGCAGCCATAGCTGCCGGCCGCGAGGGCGACGAACTTGCGTCCTATGACGAGGCGGTCAACAATAGCTGGATCGCAACGGAGCTGAAGCTGGTTCGCAACGCGCAGCCATCGCTGGAGAAATTCGGCGGCACTTTGGGCACGCTCGTTGCCGGCACCGACATGTGGATGCGGATGCTGAAAATGGGCCTGCCGGTCACCATGAAGCATGAGCCCGATTATGCGAAGCTCTGGCGCAAGGATCAGGCGCACAAGATCGAATATCCCAAGCCAGACGGTGTGATCAGCTTTGATCGCCTCTCTTCGGTATTCCTTTCCAGCACCAATCATGAGGAGGATCAGCCGGTCCATCTGCAATTGCAGGACCCGTCCATCCCCATTGATCAGAACTTGCCGCTTTATGACGAGCCCGCGCAGCGTTATTGTCCTGCTGGAGTCTATGAGGTGGTGGGATTGGAGGAAGGGTCGCCCCGGTTCCAGATCAACGCGCAGAACTGCGTCCATTGCAAGACGTGCGACATCAAGGATCCGGCCCAGAACATCAACTGGGTCGTACCGGAAGGCGGCGGAGGGCCCAATTATCCCAATATGTAAGACTTTCCTGGCTTCGCTGATCCTGCCTTTGGGGCTGGCCGGTTTCGCTGCGCCTGCCCTTGCCAGCCGGAATGTGGAGAGGGAAGCGCTGCACGATTATGCCCGGGCGCGCCTTGCCGATGGTGATGGCGCGCTTGGTGCATCAGTGGCAAGCTACAAGCGGGCGCTGTCCATTGATCCTGGGAGCGCCGTTCTGGCGCTGCGGTCCTATCGTCAGGCGCTGGAGAGTGGCGACAAGAAACTTGCCCTCCGGGCGGCGCACATATTGGACGGCGAACTGGCGCTGCCCCCGGACGGCACCCTGCTGCTGTTGTCGGAGGCGCTGCAGGAGAAGGATTGGACTGCGGCGGACGCCTTGACCCAGCGGCTGGTTGCCGAGCGCAATTTCGCCTTTCTGGCGCCGATCGTCACTAGCTGGATTTCGCTGTCCAAAGGGCAATATGCCCCGCTTGTGCTGCCGCAGGAGAAGAGCATTGCCTCGCTGACGCGCCGCTATGTGGCGGAGCACCAGGCGCTGCAATATCTCGCCCTCAAGGATGCGGAGCAGGCTTTGCCGCTGGTGCAGCAAGCCGTGGCTTTGCGTACCAACCTGCTGCTGGGCTTTCGCATGACCGCTGCGGCCAGGCTGGCCAGTCTCCGCTGGAAGGAAGCAGCGGAGGGCCTTCTCAATATCCGCAGCAAGGATGCTGTCCGGTTCCGCCAGGCCATCGAGGCAGGCAAAAGGCCGCGGCGGCCGGAGGTCAGCACCGCCGCCCAAGGCTATGCCCGGCTGCTCTTCCGGCTTGCAGAAGATCTGTCGGGCGAAAACAGCCGCACATTGGCCCTGACCATGGCCCGCATTGCCTCTTTCACTGATCCGAAGGCCGACGAATATCGGGTCCAGGTGGCGCGGGAACTCGTCAATGCGGGCCAGCCGGAGCTTGCCTATCGAGAGCTTAGCCGCGTCAACGGTAAGTCTCCTGTCGCCTGGTCGGCCAATGATGTGCGCATCGCGGCTGTGCTCGACATGGGAAACAGCGATATGGCGCTTGCGATGGCTCAAAAGGCCGTTGCCGTCTCGGGCGCGGATTCTGGAGATTATATCCGGCTGGCTGGCTTGTTTTCCCGCCGCGACGAGCATCAGGCGGCGGCCGATGCCTATCAACAGGCGATGGATATATTCGGCGAAAGCCCGCTCCCTTGGACCCTGCACCTGCTGAAGGGCGGCGCGCTGGAACAGGCAGGGCGTTGGAGTGAAGCCAAAGCGGAACTGGAGAAAGCCGCCGCGCTGGCGCCCAATGAACCGGTGATCCTCAATTATCTGGGCTATGCCCAGATCGAACGGCGGCAGAATGTCGGGCAGGCACTGGCGCTGATCGAAAAGGCCAGCGACCTGCGCCCCGATGACGCGGCGATCACAGATTCGCTCGGATGGGCGCATTATGTGAATGGCGACGTCAAGAGCGCCATTCCCGTACTGGAAAAGGCGGTTGCCGGTGCCCCCTCCGATGCGACGGTCAATGAACATCTTGGCGATGCCTATTGGGCGGCGGGGCGGCGTTTCGAAGCGCGCTATTCCTGGAACGCAGCCTATGTCTTCGCCGACGAGAATGGGCAGAAGCGGATAGCCAAGAAGATCGAGCTGGGCTTCCGGCCGGATTTTGCTGCGCCATGAGGGTTATCCCCGCCCGCGCGGAAGTGACGATCAGCGTCTGAAATGCTTACCGAAACCGCTTATGCGAAGATCAATCTTGCCTTGCATGTCCGTGCGCGGCGGGCGGACGGCTATCATGAGATAGAGAGCCTTTTCGCCTTTGCCGAGGATGGCGACGCACTTGCTGCCGAAACGCGGCGGGACGGGCGGATCAACCTGTACACCGAGGGACCCTTTGCGGCGGGTTTGAGCGCGGGGCCCGACAATCTGGTGGCGCGCTCGGCGGAGGCGCTGCAACGGGCCTATGCTGTGCAGGCGGGCGCCAATATCCGACTCACCAAGAATTTGCCCGTTGCTTCGGGTATCGGCGGCGGCTCGGCGGATGCGGCCGCAACGCTGCGGCTGCTGGCGCGGCTGTGGGATATCGACCCCGGTTTCGCTCAACCTTCCGAAGCCGGCGATAGATTCCCGTCTTCGGGGGAGCTGTTCTCCCTGGCGGCGGGGCTTGGGTCGGATGTCCCCGCCTGCCTCGTCAGCCGAACGCTGGTGGGCACCGGCAGGGGGGAGGCGTTGGACCTGCGCGACATTGCCGGCCTTTCAGGCAAGCCTCTGCTGCTCATCAATCCGGGGAAGGCTCTTTCCACGGCGGCGGTTTTTGCTGGCTGGGATGGGCAGGATCGCGGCGCTCTCCGTTGCGTAAGCCTTGAGCAGATCGCGGCGGAGGGGCGTAACGACCTGCAGGGGCCCGCTATGGATATTGTGCCGGAGATAGCGCAGGTGCTGACCGCGCTTGGGGCGATCGAGGGGATCATCCTCGCCCGCATGTCAGGTTCTGGAGCAACCTGCTTCGCCCTCATGGAAGATGAAGCGGCCCTTGCGCGCGCCGCTGAGACCCTGCAAAGGGTGCACCCCGACTGGTGGGTGATGACGTCCAGGGTGCGCTGAAATATGGAAACCGAAGCCTATCGGATCATTGGCCGGTTGAATGGGGGCGGGATGCTGATCGTTGCGGATCATGCGTCGAACCATGTGCCTCCCGACATCGATCTCGGCATATCCGAGGCGCTGCTCAACGATCATATCGCTTTCGACATCGGCGTTGCCGAGGTGGCTGCCCTTCTGGCCGAGGGGCTGGAATGCGGCGCCATGCTGGGCGGTGCTTCGCGGCTGGTGATCGACCTTAATCGCGAGGAGCATGCCCATGGCCTGCTGCCCCGCAGCAGCGACGGACATATGATCGCGGGCAATCATGATGCCGATCTGGAGGGGCGTCTGGCGCGTTTCTGGCGGCCCTATCATGACAGGCTGACGGAAGTGATCGCTGAGCATAAGCCAGAAATATTATTGTCTCTCCATAGTTTTACGCCCGCTCTTAAGAGCCGTGATGAAGAACGGCCTTGGGATATCGGAGTCCTCTATAATGAAGATGACCGCGCCGCGCGGATCGCCATTCCCCTGCTTGAGGCGGCGGGGCTGAAGGTCGGAGACCAGCTGCCCTATTCCGGCAAGCTGCTCAACGCCACGATGAACCGCCATGGGGAGGGTAATGGCATTCCCTATCTGGGCGTCGAAATGCGGCAGGATCTGGTGAGCGATGCCGCCGGGCAGCGGCGCTTTGCCGCCATATTGGCGCCCGTCTTGCTGGAGTGCCGCAATTTGCTTGCGTGAACCGCAGCTATTGGGGAGAGGTGCGTTAAAGCTCGCCTGAGCCTTTCAGGGCCATTATTCGCGATCACGAAGCGGAGGCCTTCGACAGGCCCGGCCCGAACGGATAAAAGAGAATTCCTGGAGGGACCGGACATGACGAACCAATTCGACAAGAGCAAGCTCCCCAGCCGCCACGTTTCCGTCGGGCCGGAGCGCGCGCCGCACCGTAGCTATTATTATGCGATGGGCCTTACCGAGCAGGACATTGCCCGTCCGTTCGTCGCCATCGCCTCGGCGGGCAATGACAGCGCGCCTTGCAACACCACGCTGGACGCGCAGGCAGACATTTGCCGGGCGGGCGTGGAGAAGGGCGGCGGCATGCCGCGCCGGTTCAACACCATTACCGTCACCGATGGCATCGCCATGGGTCATCAGGGCATGAAGAGCTCGCTGGTCAGCCGCGAGGTGATCGCGGATTCGGTGGAATTGTCCGTCCGCGGCCATTGCTATGACGCGCTGGTGACCTTCGCAGGGTGCGACAAGAGCCTGCCAGGGATGATGATGGCGATGCTTCGCCTCAACGTGCCGAGCATCTTCGTCTATGGCGGCTCGATTCTGCCCGGCAACTTCCACGGCAAGGACGTCACCGTCGTGGACGTGTTCGAAGCGGTCGGCCAGCATGCCGCTGGCAATTGCCCGCTGCAGGAACTCATTGAGCTGGAAAAGGTCGCCTGCCCCGGTCATGGCGCATGCGGCGGGCAATATACGGCGAACACCATGGCCTGCGTTGCCGAGGCCATCGGCCTTAGCCTGCCCAACAGCAATATGGCTCCCGCACCTTATAGGAGCCGCGATGAAATAGCATTGGCTGCGGGCGAGCAGGTGATGGAGCTTCTTGCCCGCAACATCCGTCCCCGCGACATTTGCACACGCGAGGCCTTCGAGAATGCGGCCCGCGTCGTGGCGGCCACGGGCGGTTCGACCAATGGCGCGCTCCACCTGCCCGCAATGGCGCACGAGGCGGGCATAGAGTTCGACCTGTTCGATGTGGCGGAGATATTCAAAACAACGCCTTACATCGCGGATTTGAAGCCTGGCGGCAAATATGTCGCGAAGGACATGCATGAAGCGGGCGGCATTTACATGCTGATGAAGACGCTGATGGATGGCGGCTTCCTGCATGGCGATTGCCTGACCGTCACTGGCAAGACCCTGGCCGAGAATATCGACGAGATTAGCTGGAATCCGGATCAGAAGGTCATTTATGACGTCAAGAGCCCGATCACGCCCACTGGCGGCGTCGTCGGCCTCCGCGGCTCGCTTGCCCCCAATGGAGCGATTGTGAAGGTGGCGGGCATGCATCGCCTGCAATTCACTGGCCCGGCGCGGGTCTTCGACTGCGAGGAAGATGCTTTTGCAGCGGTGGAAAATCGCGAGATCGCTGAAGGTTGCGTCATCATCATTCGCTATGAAGGACCCAAGGGCGGTCCCGGCATGCGCGAGATGCTCGCGACGACTGCGGCCCTCTACGGTCTCGGCATGGGTGAAAAGGTCGCGCTCATCACTGACGGGCGTTTCTCCGGCGCCACACGCGGCTTCTGCATAGGCCATGTCGGACCCGAAGCAGCGGAGGGCGGGCCGATCGCGCTGGTCGAGGATGGCGACATCATCGCCATTGACGCAGAGGCGGGGACGATTGACCTCCACGTCGAGGATGCCGTGCTTGCCGAACGGCGCAAGGCCTGGACGCCACGATCCAATGATTATCAGTCAGGAGCGCTGTGGCGCTATGCACAGAATGTCGGTCCCGCCTATAAGGGTGCAGTGACGCATCCGGGCGCAAAGGCCGAAATCCATGTCTATGCCGATATTTGAAGGGGTTTCAAAGGCCAGCCCGCCCCGTGCCGCCAAAGCGGCGAGCGCAGGCAGCGAGGTCCCTGCCTTCGCAGCGATGGCGGCTTTGGCCGTGACCGTCATCCTGCTTGCCGCCTGCAACTCCAGCAATGATGTTCCAGAGACGACTGCGGACGCCGATGGCAAGCTCTTCTGCGCCGTCGACGGTGCCGCCGAAATGACGCAAAGCTGCCTCTTGGAGCGGATGGACAGCCCTGAAGGGCAGGTGTTGGTCGTGCATCATCCGCAAGGCGGCTTTCGCCGTTTCGAGATCGTCCGTGACGGGCGCGGCGTGGTGCCTGCCGATGGGGCCGAGCCCTCCAAGCTGTTCATCGTGGCGGACAATATGATCGACGTGACGGTTGGCGGCGACCGCTATCGCTTTCCCGCCACTATCGGCCCGAAGGCGGATTGATGGCCATTCCGGGAGCGTCCATCCTTACCGCTGCCGAAATGCGGGAAGCAGAGCAGCGGCTGTTTGCCAGCGGCGTTCCCGAATTTGAGGTCATGGAACGGGCGGGCGCGGCCTGCGCCGAATATATCTGGCGCATCGGCGGGCACAGGAGCACACTGATCCTGTGCGGCCCTGGTAATAATGGCGGCGATGGCTTTGTTATTGCTCGAATATTGAAAGAGCGCGGAGTCCCCGTCCGGGTCGCGGCAACCGGCGAGAGCGGCACACAATCATCCCGACGGGCGCGGGAGAATTGGGCGGGGCCGGTCGAGGATATCTTCACCGCCAAACCGGCGCTGCAACTGGTCGATGCTCTTTTCGGCACGGGTCTGACCCGCGGGCTGGATGGCAAGCTGGCGGCGCGGCTGGCTGAACTTGCGGGCAAGGCAAAGCACAGTTATGCGATCGATATGCCAAGCGGCATGGACAGCAATAGCGGAAAGTGCCTTTCGCCTGTCCCTGTTTTTGACCTCTGCATCACCCTGGGAAGCTACAAGCCTTCGCATTTCCTGCAGCCGGGAGCCAGCCGCTTCCATGATCTTGTCTGCGCGGACATTGGCATTGATGCATCGGGCGGCTCGCTCCATTCGCTTGCAAAGCCGCGCCTCCAGGCTCCCACGGCGGACAGCCACAAATATAATCGGGGGCTGACGGCGATTGTCGGTGGTTACATGGCGGGAGCCAGCATCCTTGCGGCGGAGGCGGCGGCGAGGGCGGGAGCGGGTTATGTCAAATATCTGGGAAAGGCGGCCGGGCATGTCGCCACCAACGCCATCGTCCAGACGCATGCGCCGGACCGTTATGCGGTGCGCGATATCCTCGCCGATGACCGTATTTCGGCGGTGCTGGCGGGGCCGGGCCTTGGACGTGATGAAGAAGCATGGAACAGGCTGGAATCGGCGCTGCACAGCGGACATCCGCTCGTCCTTGATGCCGATGCGCTCGTCCTGCTTGCCGACAGGGGGGAGGATCGGTTGGACATACTGATGCACCGCCCGATCCTTACGCCCCATGAGGGCGAATTTGCGCGCCTGTTTCCTGGCCTTAAAGGAAGCAAGGTCGAGCGCGCCCGGCAGGCTGCCGTCAAGGCCAAGGGCGTGATCATTTACAAGGGACCCGATACGGTGATTGCTGCTCCCGACGGACAGGCATGGATCGCGCCGCTCGCCTCGCCATGGCTATCGACGGCGGGGACAGGAGATGTGCTTGCGGGGCTTTGCGCAGCCCAGCTAGCCGTGACGCGCGATCCGGTGGCAGCGGCCCGAAATGCGGTGTGGCTTCAGGCAGAGGCAGCGCGCCGCGCGGGCGCCGCCTTTGTGGCGGACGATCTGATTGCGCATGTTCCTGCCGCACTGGCCGCCTGCTTGTGACGGCCGCCAGCGAAATCATTCGCATCGCCGCCAAGGGCGATGGGGTTACCGCTGACGGGCGGCATGTGCCGTTGAGCGCCCCCGGCGATCGCCTGAGCGCTGAAGGCGGGCTCATCCACGGCCCCCATCATACCGATCCGCCCTGCAAGCATTTTCCCCTGTGCGGAGGCTGTCAGCTCCAGCATCTGGATCAGGAGAGCCTGGCCGCCTATGTCCGCGACCGCGTGGTCGGAGCGCTGGCGGGGCAGGGCGTCGCTGCGGAACAGATATTGCCCGCCCATATCTCGCCGGAGAGGAGCCGCCGCCGGGCCGCTCTGCGCGCCGTGCGTTTCGGCAAGAAGCTGCACCTCGGCTTTTCCAGCGAAAATAGTCATCGCGTCGTGGACATGGAGATGTGCGAGATCCTCCATCCCGCGTTGTTCGCCCTCACCGAGCCCTTGCGGGCGCTGGTCCATGATCTGGTGGAGGACCGCCGCGCCGCCCAGGTGAAAATGACGCTCACGGACCAGGGGATCGATCTGCTGCTTGAAAATGTGGGGGCCGATGGGCTCTCCGTCGCCGAGCGGTTGACCGGCTTTGCCCAGTTCCATGGCCTCGCCCGGCTGAGCGTCGACGAAGGTTTCGGGCCGCAAACACGCTGGGAGCCCGAGCCGGTTACGGTCAGCTTCGGAGGTGTCCCGGTGCCCTTTCCACCCTTCGCCTTCCTGCAGGCGACGGTGGATGGCGAGGCGGCGTTGGTGGAGGCAGTTCGCCAGGCTGTTGGTGCAAGCGGGATCATCGCCGATCTGTTCAGCGGGCTTGGAACCTTCGCGCTGTCCCTGGGCGAGGGAAGGGCGGTCTATGCGGCCGAAGCAGCTCGCGACGCAGTGCTCGCACTGAAATCCGCAGGAAATCGCGTGCAACGCAAGCTGGTGGCGGACCATCGCGATCTGTTCCGGCGGCCGCTTGTCCCGGCGGAACTTGACCGATTCGAGGCGGTCATTCTCGATCCGCCTCGGGCTGGCGCACGGGAACAGGTACTACAACTGGCGCAGTCCAGGGTGCCCGTCATCGCCTATGTCTCCTGCAATCCAGGCAGCTTCGCGCGGGACGCGAAGCTGCTGGTGGAGGCAGGCTACCGGTTGGAGACTGTGCAGCCGGTGGGGCAGTTCCGCTGGTCAACGCATGTGGAACTGGTGGGGGTATTCAGGCCAGTCCCACTTCCTTGAGCGGAATGGCCGGGTTGGCGAGTTGCGCCTGATCCAGGGCAGCGCCGGAAAGGACATGGGCGCGGCCCTGCACATAATCCTTGGTCGCGTTCACGCAGTCGAGCGCGATCACCTTGCCATGTTTCAGATATACCACCGAAAAGCTGCGCTGGGCTGGGTCACCGCGCAGGATGACCCTGTCATGTCCGCCGGACAGTCCAACGGTCTGAAGCCGCAAATCATATTGATTGGACCAGAACCACGGCACCGCGTCATATTCCACAGGCTGCCCCACAATATCCGAAACTGCCACCTTGGATTGGTCATTGGCATTCTGGACCGATTCAAGCCTGATTTGAGCGCCGCCTGCAAATTTGTTGGCATGGGCAGCGCAGTCGCCCACGGCATAAATGTCCGGCAGGCTGGTCCGGCAGAAGGCGTCCACATCCACGCCATTGCCGCCGCTTGCTCCGGCGGCCAGCAGGGGAGCGGTTTCGGGAATGATGCCGATGCCGACGATCACCAAGTCCGTCGGGATGCGCTCTCCGCCCGCGAGGACGACCGCGGTGACATTGCCGTTGTCGTTGTCGCCTTCCAGCGCCTCGACCATCGCGCCGGTGCGGAGATCGACGCCATGGGCGCGGTGGTCCTCCTCATAAAAGCGCGACAGGGGTTCCCCCGCAACGCGCGCAAGGACTCGGTCCAGCGCTTCGAGCACCGTTACCTTCTTGCCAAGCTTGGTCAGCACAGCCGCCGCCTCAAGCCCGATATAGCCACCGCCGATCACTGCGACATGCTCCACATCGGGAAGGATCTTCATGATCGCGTCGACATCGTCACGGCGGCGGACGGCGAAAACGCGCTGGCAGTCGGAGCCGGGGCAGGACAGCATGCGCGGCGTGCCGCCAGCCGCCCAGATGAGCTTGCCGTAGCCGATTTCGCTGTCATCGGAGAGGATGACCTTGTGCGCCTGAGCGTCGACCTTCACCACGCGCTTGCCGAGCAGCATGTCGACATTGCGTTCGGACCAAAAATTTGCCGGACGAATCAGGATCCGTTCGAACGCCTTTTCGCCGGCCATATATTCCTTGGAAAGGGGTGGGCGCTCATAGGGAAGTTCCTTTTCGTCGCCAAGCAGGCCGACCGAACCTTCGAACTTCATCTGACGCAGCAGCAGCGCAGCCTGAGCCCCCGCGTGGCCTGCACCAACGATGAGCACGTCGTAACTGACCATAAACTTCCTAGCCCTCACCTTATTTTCTAGGTTCCCCGCTGCTTGACGATCTTTATTCGGCTGCGCAAGCCCATCTTGCACAGAAAATGCTGACTGATATGGTTGACCGGTGGACGGCGGCTGCGTATAGGGCCGCCCACTGCCGCATGAACTGGCTCTGTGGCGGAGTAGCTCAGCAGGTTAGAGCAGCGGAATCATAATCCGCGTGTCGGGGGTTCGAGTCCCTCCTCCGCTACCATTTGGCCAGTCAGGCAGGCGAAGCGCGATTCGGGGGCGATAGCGCGGACGAGCTACCCAAATTGGTGGTTAACGAAAAGCCGATTTCATTGACAGTTGACCTGTGTAAGCGCAGGCTTGCCATGGCTTCGGCCGGCGGGAGGGGTACATGTTGGTGGGCTTGTTGCGATCTTTCGCAAAAGACCGTTCGGGAGCGAGCGCTGCCGAATATGCGCTGTTGCTTGGCGTCATTGGCACGGGGCTTGTCCTGGCTTCGCTCAATCTGGGCCAGGCAATTGCTTCCAGCCTGGAAAGTTCCGCGACACTTTTTGCGTCCGCTGATGCCGGAGCTGCGGCAGCGGCAGCCGCGGCTGCACCCGCAGCGGTGCCTAAGGCAGCGGCTTCTGCGCCCCAGAGTTCAGACGGTCCCGCAGACCCAGTGCCGGCCAAGGGCAGCCATCCCAACGCGGCCAGTGGGAGCGGCAATCCGAACAATAGTGATGGCCCAGACAACGGCAATTCCAAGAGCTCCAATAACAACGGGCAGGCGCCCAAAAAATAGCTTCAGTCTTTGGTGCCGTCCCTGCTACGGTTTCTCGGCGCTCCGAATTGTCGCGTTGATCCGGCATGTTATGTTGATCCTCCGCCATTTTAGGGAGGCTTTGCATGAAACCCATGGGTGGGCGGAGGCGTTGGTGAGCGGCCGAGGGGGCCGGGCTTGAACGGTGCAGGACCGGTTCGGGAACCGGTGCCGTAGGGGAAATCATCATTGACGCGGACGCCGGGATCGCGCACGCCAGCGGTGAAGAGGCCAAACAGGGCCAGCAGCAACAATAATGAGTAGGGGTCGCAAAGGACATGACTTACGGCGTTGCGGTACGAGTGGATGCGGGCCTCGTGATGCTTGCCGACACCCGCACCAACGCCGGGATGGACAATATCTCCCGCTTCCAGAAGCTCTTTACATATGAGGTGCCGGGCGAGCGTGCCATCGGCATATTGATGTCGGGCAATCTGTCGATCACTCAGGGTGTGCAGTCCATCTTGTCCCGCGCGATCGAGAAGTGCGCGGGTGACCCGGGCGTTGAGACCATCCTTAATTGCGAAAGCATGTTTCGCGTGGCGCAGCTTGCGGGCGACGCCATGGCTTCGATGCAAGGCAAGTACCGGCAAACCATTGAAATGCAGGGAGCGGCAGCGGACGCCACGATCATGGTTTGCGGCCAGCGCAAGGGCGGCAAGCCGCGCCTCTACCTCCTCTACAGCGCCGGAAACTTCATAGAGGCGACCGCCGATACGCCTTATTTCCAGATCGGCGAGCACAAATATGGCAAGCCGATCCTGGACCGGGTGATTACGCCGGAGTCCTCGCTGGAAGAGGCAGTGAAGGCGGTATGCGTCTCCATGGATTCGACAATGCGCTCGAACCTGTCGGTCGGCATGCCGCTCGATCTTGCCATTATCGAGCGGGATGCATGCACTTTCCGCGCCCGGAACCGGATCGAAGCCGATGACCAGCGCTTTGCGGCGATTTCGCAAAGCTGGGCAGCGGCTCTGCGTAACGGGTTTGAGGATTTGCCAAGTTTCGTGGATTAGGGGCGCCGTCCTTGCCGGGATGAAACTCAAATCCGGCTCCCAACTTCATGCGCGTTCCTTGCAGGGGCGAAAGAAACTCTACTCCGCCAATGCTTGCGCTAAGCCGTGACAAATCCCTATCTCCGGCTGCAAGCGAATCGACAAAGAAACAAGCAGAAGGCTGTCCATGACCTCCACCCATTCAACCCGCATGCTGATCCTGGGTTCTGGCCCGGCGGGCCTTAGCGCTGCCATCTACGGCGCTCGTGCGGGGCTTGCTCCCATTGTCGTGCAGGGGTTGCAGCCGGGCGGCCAGTTGACGATCACGACGGACGTTGAAAATTATCCCGGCTTTCGTGACGTCATCCAGGGTCCTTGGCTGATGGACGAGATGCAGGCGCAGGCCGAACATGTCGGCGCGCGCATGATGTACGACCAGATTGTGGAGGTGGACCTGTCCAAGCGGCCCTTCCGGCTGGTCGGCGACGGCGGGGCCGAATATTATGGAGATACTCTGGTCATCGCCACAGGCGCGCAGGCGAAGTGGCTGGGGCTGGAGAGCGAGATTTTGCTGCAGGGGAAGGGCGTTTCCGCCTGCGCCACTTGCGACGGCTTTTTCTATCGCGGCAAGAAGGTGGTGGTCATTGGCGGCGGCAATACCGCTGTCGAGGAGGCCTTGTACCTTACGAACCATAGCCATGACGTGACGCTGATCCACCGGCGCGACAGTTTCCGGGCGGAAAAGATCCTGCAGGACCGCCTGTTCGCGCACCCCAATATCAAGGTGCTGTGGAACAAGGCCGTGGACAAGTTTGTCGGCGGCGGAAACCCGGAGGGTCTGGTCGGCGTGGACCTGATCGACACTGTCACTGGCGAAAAGTCGCATGTCCCGGCGGATGGCGCGTTTGTCGCCATCGGGCACAAACCGGCGACGGAGCTCTTCGAGGGCGTGCTGCCGCTCGACGAGGGTTATCTTGTCGTGGAGAAAGGCACGTCGCGTACCAGTATTCCCGGTGTGTTCGCGGCGGGAGATGTGACTGACAAGATTTACCGCCAAGCCGTCACTGCGGCGGGCATGGGCTGCATGGCGGCGCTCGACGCCGAGCGATTCCTGGCCGAGGCGGACTTCGAGTTGGTCGCTGCGGCGGAATAAGATGGAGCGGCAATGGTGGGCCGGTTGAGGCTCTGAGCGCCTCCGTTCGTCCCGAGCCCCTCGACTGCCTGCAAGGCAGGCGCTCGGGATAAACTTCAGCTTTCGCTGAAGTCGAGGGACGCTGGCGCGACGTGTCTCGACTTCGCTCGACACGAGCGGACGTGGGTCAGTGATTCCAGCCGGATCTCAGTATTTTCGGCCAAGCAGCCCCAATCTCACCAGTTCCGCCCGCAAGGTGGCCGCATCCCGGAACAGGTGCCCCCCTATGCCCAGGGCCGCCGCTGCGTCTACATTGTCCTGCCGGTCATCGACGAATAGCGCCTGTTCAGCGGCCAATCCGAACCGCTTCAGCGCCAGATGGTAGATCGCCGGATCCGGTTTGATCAGGCCGACTTCCCCCGATACCAGCACGTCCTGGAAGCGATCAAAGAAGTCCGCCTCCTTCGTCCGGAAGGACGGCCAGAATTCATGGCTGAAATTGGTGATTGCGAAGAGAGGCACGGCTGACTGGGTCAACTCCGCCAGCAATTGCTCCATGCCGTCGATGCGGCCGCGGATGCTTTCCTGGAAACGGTGCCCCCAGGCGCGAATCAGTTCGGCATGTTCGGGGTAGAGCGCGGCCAGTTCGGCGCTGGTTTCGGCAAAGGGCCGCCCGGCATCATGCTGCAGGTGCCATTCCACCGTTACGACATCGCGCAGAAATGCGTCGAGCGCCTGTTCGTCTTCGATCAGGCGCTCGTAAAGGAACCGTGGGTCCCAGTCGTAAAGGACATTTCCGACGTCAAAGATGACGGCGGTAATGCCAGCCACGCTTGGCTCAGCCCTGGCGGGCCTTGAAACGGCGGTTGGTCTTGTTGATGACGTAGGTACGGCCGCGGCGACGGATCACGCGGTTGTCGCGATGACGGTCTTTGAGCGACTTCAGAGAATTGCGGATCTTCATGTCGAAACGCTTCCAATTAGTTCGGTTTGCCAGAAATTCGAAGGCCGCCACCTATGGGGGAAGCGGCCCAAAGTCAAGCCTCTGCCCTTATTTCGCTCAACTTCCTTTCCCAGGCGAGCGCATGGGTCACGATCCGGTCCAGATCGGCAAATTGCGGGCGCCAGGGAAACCGTTCCATGATGGCGCGATTGTCGGAAATCAGGGAGCCGGGATCGCCCGCGCGGCGCCCTTCGAAACGGCGCTCTATCTTCGCGTTGGTGACCCTGTCGACCGCGTCCAGCACCTCCAGCACGGAAAAACCCCGCCCATAGCCACAGTTCAGAATATGATTGCGTTGCGGTTCGGCCATCAGTGCCTCTAGCGCCAGCACATGCGCGCGGGCGAGGTCCGACACATGGATATAATCGCGCACGCCCGTGCCGTCGGGAGTCTCGTAATCGGTGCCAAAGACGCTCACATGGCTGCGTTTGCCAAGCGCCGCTTCCACCGCGACCTTGATGAGGTGCGTGGCGCCTGCGGTCGATTGGCCGGTCCGGCATTCGGGGTCCGCCCCCGCCACATTGAAATATCGCAGCGCGCAATAGTTGAGATCGTGCGCCTTCGACACATCCTCCAGCGTGATCTCCGTCATCAGCTTCGACATGCCATAGGGATTGATGGGCTGCTTGGGCGCGTCTTCGCGCACCGGGCTTTCCTCCGGCACGCCATAGGTCGCCGCCGTCGAGGAGAAGATGAAATGCCTGACGCCGCCAAGCACCGCGCTTTCGATGAGCGACCGGCTCTTGGCGCTGTTGTTGTTGTAATATTTGAGCGGATTTTCGACCGACTCAGGGACGATGATGGATCCTGCGAAATGCATGATCCCCCGGACGCGCTGTTCTTCGATAATGCGGTTGACAAGGTCCTGGTCAGCGATGTCCCCTTCATAGAAGGGTATGTCCTGAGGCACAGCCCAGCGGAACCCTGTGGTCAGATTGTCCACCACTGTCACGCCATAGCCCGCGTCGCGCAGCGCGAGAACCGCGTGACTTCCTATATAACCGGCCCCTCCCGTCACCAGGATCACTGGTTTCTCTGACATGCGAACTCCCTGAAAAACAAGCTGCTGACCGGTTCCATAATGGCTGGGATGAGGCAATGGAAACCCTTGTTCATGCTGCGTGCAGCAAGACCATGTGTTATGCGTTTACGACAAGATGAAGAAGGTGCGGAAGGACATGCCATGGCCAAATGGTTCGCGCTACTGCTGACCCCGCTTGCGCTGGCGGGATGCGCCACGGCCGTTCCGCCGGTGGAGGTGACCCGCTTCCATATCGGCGACCAGGCGGGACGAGGTTCCATAGCGGTCGAGCCGCTGACTCTGAGTGACGATACGAGCATCGAATATCGTAGTTATGCCGCGGCCGTGGGCCGGGAGCTTCAGAGGATAGGCTTTACCGAACAGGCTGGCACAGGCACCCAATATATCGCCAGCGTCAATTATATGCGCGGCGTGCGCGATACGATGGGAGGCGGGCGCTCGCCCGTCAGCGTCGGCGTAGGCGGTGCCACGGGCAGCTATGGCAGCGGCGTGGGTGTGGGTATCGGCATAAACCTTTCAGGGCCGCCCAAGCCCATTGTCGTCACGCAGCTCAATGTGCAGATCAAGCGGCGTTCCGATCGGACAGTGATCTGGGAAGGCCGCGCTGTCACCGAGGTGAAGGAGGGCACAGCCGCCGCCCAGCCCGGCATGGTGGCCTCCAAACTGGCCGAGGCGCTGTTCAGGGACTTTCCGGGCGTATCGGGACAGACTATTAAAGTTAAATGAGTCTATCGATCAGCAGCGCCTTTGACGCGGGTAATATTCGCGTCCTCAGCATCAATGGCAACCGTGCCGACCTTGAGATATTGAAGGACAAGGACAGCGAGTTCCATCAATGGTTCCACTTCCGGCTTTCTGGGGCTGCAGGCCAGGACATTGAGCTTCGCATCCTGAACTGCGCGAGCGCCGCCTATCCCGATGGCTGGCCCGGCTACAAGGCGCGGGTCAGCGGGGATAGGGAGAATTGGCTGCTCGCCGATACAAGTTATGAAGATGGGGTCCTCACCATTCGCGTGTCGCCTGACAGCAATGCGCTGTGGGTAGCCTATTTCGCCCCTTATTCGATGGAGCGGCACCATGATCTCATCGCCTATGCCGCAAACCAGCCCGGCGTCACGCAACGGCAACTGGGCCTCACGCTGGACGGTCAGCCACTGGACCTGCTGACACTGGGAGAGGGCAGCCGGCAGGTCTGGCTCTACGCCCGCCAGCATCCAGGCGAGACCATGGCGGAATGGTGGATGGAGGGCGCGATCGAACGGCTGACCGACGCGGAGGACAGCGTCGCCCGGCTGCTGCGGCAGAAGGCGACCTTTCATATCGTGCCCAATATGAATCCTGACGGCAGCCGCCGGGGACATCTGCGCACCAACGCGAAGGGCGTGAACCTCAACCGGGAGTGGCACGATCCCAGCATGGACCGCAGTCCCGAAGTATATCTGGTCCGCGCCGCCATGGATGCAACGGGTGTCGATTTCGCCATGGACGTGCATGGAGATGAAGCGATTCCAGCCGTGTTCATCGCCGGTTTCGAGGGTATACCGGCGCTTCGGCAGGACCGGCTGGCGCTCTACCACCGCTATCGCGACACACTTGCCGCACGGACACCGGATTTTCAGACCAGGATCGGCTATCCGGTCGCGCCTCCGGGCAAGGCCAATCTCTCCATGTCCACGGCCCAGCTTGCCGAACGTTATGGCGCGCTGTCGATGACCCTGGAAATGCCTTTCAAGGATAATGACTTCCTCCCGGACCCTAATTTCGGCTGGTCGCCGGCACGCTCAGCCCAGCTAGGCAGGGATTGCCTTGCCGCCCTGGCGGAGATCATCGACGAGATTTAGTCCGGCGAGCGTGAAATCGGGATCACCTGATCTCCGTTCGGATCGGGCTTATCGAAGCCCTTAGGGCGAGGACCTTGGCTTGGCGCGGACATGTCCCGACTTCACTCGGCACGAACGGGAACCGGCTCGAAATCACGTCAGCGGAATATTTCGGCGAGAAAGTTCGTCATCGCCTGCCAGCTCCGCCGTTCTGACTCCGGCTGATAAACGACGCCGCGCTCGGGCATGTTGGCGCTTTCATCGGTGAAGGCGTGGCCGGTATGCCCGTAGGCATGGAGCTGCCAATCAGCGCCTGCCTCGGTCAGTTCCTTTGCGAGCCCCACAGTTGCGTCGGGCGGACAGAGCGGATCGTCCCAGCCATGGCAGATCAGGATCCTTGATCTGATGGGCGCAATGTTGGGAAAAGGCGGGCGATCATAGACGCCGTGGAAGCTCACGACTCCGCGCAGATTGGCGCCCGTGCGGGCAAGATCCAGCACGCATTTGCCGCCAAAGCAAAAGCCTATGGCGGCCATGCGGCCCTTGTCCACCTCCGGCCTTTCTTCAAGCACTTTCAGCGCGTTGTGCAGCCGGTCGCGCAGCAGTGGGCGATTGGCATTAAGCTCGTTCATGTGGACGGCCGGGTCCGGGGATTGGCGGGTGGTCCTTTTACCTTGCCCATAGACATCGACCGCAAATCCGACATAGCCGAGCGCCGCAAGCTGCTCGGCCCGGACATTGTCGGCCTCTTTCTGGCCAAGCACATTGGGCAGCACCATCACGGCGGGGC
Source organism: Rhizorhapis sp. (assembly GCF_035276005.1). NCBI lineage: Bacteria > Pseudomonadati > Pseudomonadota > Alphaproteobacteria > Sphingomonadales > Sphingomonadaceae > Rhizorhapis > Rhizorhapis sp. The sequence continues at coordinate 8,772 of NZ_DATEMB010000020.1, read as the reverse complement.
GGGGCTGATCCCAATCCAGGTCCCGTACTATCACGCCTTCGAAAGGACCTCCAGGACCGTCATAGATGATAGTCTGGCGCTCAATGGTCATAGCCGTCTCCTGTTTTCTGCGTCTTCTGGCATGACCTGCAAAGCCGCTGCAAGTTGCATGACCAGATTTTGACGCTAAGGAGAGGGCCGCGTCAGATACGGAGATTCTCATGCCTACCCTCGTCCTTATCCGCCACGGCCAATCCGCATGGAATTTGGAAAACCGCTTCACCGGCTGGTGGGACGTGGATGTGACCGAGAAGGGTGCGGAAGAGGCACGCGCCGCCGGACGGCTGATGGCGGAAAAGGGCCTTGATTTCGACTGTTGCTTCACTTCGGTCCAGACGCGCGCGATCAAGACGCTGCATCTGGCCCTGGAAGAGATGGGGCGGCTCTGGCTGCCGGTCGAAAAGGACTGGCATCTCAATGAACGTCACTATGGCGGGCTCACTGGTCTCAATAAGGCGGAGACAGCGGCCAAGCATGGCGACGAGCAGGTCCATATCTGGCGCCGTAGCTTCGACGTACCCCCACCGCCGCTCGATACGGACAGCCCTTTCGATCTGTCGAAGGACCGCCGTTATGCGGGCGTCGCCATCCCGGATACGGAGAGCTTGAAGGACACGATTGCGCGCGTGCTTCCCTATTGGGAAAGCCGGATCGCGCCGCAGCTCAGGACCGGCAAGCGGGTGCTGATTTCCGCGCACGGCAATTCCCTGCGCGCGCTGGTCAAGCATCTGTCGGGCATTTCGGATGCGGAGATCACGAGCCTCGAAATTCCCACCGGACAGCCGATCGTCTATCAGTTGGATAGCGATCTGCGCGAAGTCGAGCGCTATTATCTTTCCGAGCGGTGACGCGGAGGTTTGAAGCGGACTGTGTTCATATTCTCTCCAGTGGGAGAGGATATGGAGGCTTGGCTGCTTGCAGCCTGGCCGGAGTTGGTGAGGGAATGCGCGCTATCAGTAGCATGGAACCCCTCACCCAACTTCGACTGAGACCGACCATGCCGGTCCAAGTCTGCGTATCCCTCTCCGTCTGGAGAGGGCCAGAAAGGGCGCTACCCGTTCAGCTTCCGGATCAAAGGTTCACTTCTGACCGCGTTGCTGGCCGGATCAATCATGTGCAATCCTTCCCCGCCAATCTTGCGGCCGAAGAATAGATCAAGGTCGATCTTTTCATCAAAGGCCACACCGATGCGGTCCTTGCGGCACCAGGCGACGTGGCCGGAAACGGCGGGCAGGTTGCGCAGGGCGATCGTGACGGCGCTGTACACCCGTACGCCAAAGGGGATCGCAGCCATGATGCCGCCTTCGGAAATGTTGAGAATCCGAAGCGACAGGCCATCGGGAAAATCGTCATTGAAGAGCATGCCCTTCACCATCACGCTAAAGCGCAATTCATTGGTGAGGAATTGGTTCGCGCCGGTATGATCCGGCGATCTGACGATCGTGTTCATTATGCCCCCTGATCCTTCGCCGCCCCAAGATCCGATAAAAGGCAGCTGAACCATAGATATCGGCCAGAGCGCAAAGTTTTTTAGTGGCGTGGCTTCAATCGACCCAATCCAGGCCAATTTCGCGGTAAAGTCCGCGGTCATCCTCCCAGTCCGCCTTCACCTTCACATGAAGATAGAGATGCACCTTGCGGCCGAGCAGCGAGGCGAGTTCGGCCCGCGCGCGGGAACCGATTTCCTTCAGGCGCGATCCGCCCTTGCCGAGAATGATGGCGCGCTGACTGGAACGGGCGACGAGGATCTGCTGATGGATTTCCACCGATCCATCGTCCCGTTCGCTATATTTTTCAGTCTCCACGGCGCTCGCATAGGGCAGTTCGGCATGAAGCTGGTGGTAGAGCTGCTCGCGCGTGATTTCCGCGGCGAGCATGCGATCGGTGGCGTCCGACACCTGGTCCTCGGGAAAGTGCCAGGGCCCCTGCGGCATAGCGTCCGCCAGAGCGCGTTTCAGTTCGGGAAGACCGTCGCCGGTGGCGGCGCTGACAAAGAAGGTTTCCGTAAAATCGACCGCATCATTTAGCTTCCTGGCGTGCACCAGGAGCTTTTCCTTTGCCGAGATATCGACCTTGTTGAGGATCAGCAGCTTGGGCTCCTTGCGGGTTTTCAGCGCCTCAAGAATGATTTCCACCTTCGGACCAAGGCCGGCCTTGGCGTCAATCACAAGCGCGATAAGGTCCGCATCCTGCGCGCCGCCCCACGCCGCCTGTACCATGGCGCGGTCGAGGCGGCGGCGCGGCTCGAAAATGCCTGGCGTATCGACCAGCATGATCTGCGCTTCGCCCTCAAGCGCCACACCCAGCAGCCGCGTACGCGTGGTCTGCGCCTTTGGGGAGGTAATCGCGACCTTCTGTCCCACCAGCGCGTTGACCAGCGTGGATTTGCCCGCATTAGGGGCGCCGACTATGGCTACGAGACCGCAGCGTTCCATCACTCCAATTCCTCAAGCATCTTTCGCGCCGCTGCGGTTTCCGCTTCCTGCTTTGAACTGCCCTCCGCCGATGCCTCGCCCACGCCCTTGATGGAGACGGTGACGATGAAGCGGGGGTTGTGGGCGGGCCCCGATTTGCCGGAAAGGGCATATTCGGGCGGTTTGCGGCGGTGGGCGGCGGCCCATTCCTGGAGCGCGGATTTCGGGTGCTTGGGAGCAGGTTGCTGGCTGTCCACGCGGTCGGCCCATGCTTTCCGCACAAAACTTCGCGTCGCATCCATGCCGCCGTCAAGGTAGAGCGCGCCGATCAGCGCTTCCATGACGTCGCCCAGCACATTGTCGCTTTCTATCGCACCGTCATCGCGGGCCTGCTTGCCAAGGCGCATATTGGGGCCAAGGTCAAGGGCGCGGGCGACCTCGGCGCAGGTTTCGCCTGCCACCAATGCGTTCAGGCGCCGCGAAAGCTTGCCTTCCGGCTCGTCGCCGAAATGTTCGTAAAGCCATTCCGCCATGAGGAGGCCGAGAACGCGGTCGCCCAGAAATTCAAGCCGCTCGTAATTTCTGGGCCCGTGACTGCCATGAGTGAGGGCTTCGGTGAACAGGTCCGGATTGCCTGGGACATGACCCAGCTTTTCGCGCACCCAGTCCAATGACTCGGGACGGTTCAAAAGCCTTCCCCGACGCGGCCGAAACGGGCCGCGGTGAACCATGTCCAAGGCAGCAGCCAATTGGCCGAGCCATTGGTGGAAAAGACGGAAATCAGGGCCTTTCCGACCAGATTTTGTTCCGGGACGAAGCCGATGCCAGCGCCGTCAACGGCGGGGAATCGGCTGTCGGCGCTGCGGTCGCGATTGTCGCCCATCAGGAACAAATGCCCCTCCGGCACCACGAAAACCTCCGTATTGTCGGCGATGCTGTTTTCCAGATCGAGCACATTATAGCTTTTCCCGCCCGGCAGCGTCTCGCGATATTGCGGATAGCGGCAGATCGGGGTGCCGTCTGCGGCCCTGTCCTCGAAGGTCTGCCGGTAGCAGGGGGAAGGCGCGTTTTCCCTTGCAGAGGCATCGATCATGTTCTGCGTCACCGGCAGTTCAAGATCGCCGATGCGGTGCTTGGGGATGGCATTGCCATTCAGGAAGACGACGCCGTTCTTCACCTGCACTAGGTCCCCGGGAAGGCCGATGACGCGTTTGATATAATCCTGCCGCTGCGTGGGCGGCGCCTTGAACACCACCACGTCGCCGCGCTCTGGCGTGTGGGGGAGGATGCGGCCGGGGATGAGGGGCAGGCTGAAGGGAAGGCTGTAGCGCGAATAGCCATAGGGCCATTTGGCGACCAGCAGATAGTCGCCGATCAGCAGCCGGGGCTGCATGGATTCCGAGGGGATATTGAACGGCGAGATGATGAAACTGCGCAAAATGAAGACGAAGAGACCGAGTTTCACGAGGAAAAACAGGAAATCTCCTGTTTCCGATTTCTTCTTCATCCGTTTGGCCTCGTGCGCGGTTCCGGTCATGTCAACGCTTTGCGTTGGATCAGGCCAAGCGTCAAGGGGCGGTGCAGCCATGCTTTTTCACCGGCGATGGTCTATATCGCAAGTGAATCGGCGTGCGGGCTGCACCAATGAAAGGAATGAAAATGGATCGTAAAGCTGCCTGGAACGCTATTGCCGGCGAACCCGTTGCTGAACTCAAGACGATATTCGAAAATGATCCGGACCGGCTTTCGGCGCTGAGCCTTTCCAAGGGCGGCATCCGGTTCGACTGGTCCAAGACCCATCTGACCTCCTCGCTGGTGGAGAAGTTTGTGGCGCTGGCCGAAGCGGTTGATTTTGCCGGGGCGAGGGAGGCGCTGTTCCGCGGCGATCCAGTCAATGTCACTGAAGGGCGCGCGGCAGAGCACATGGCTGAGCGCGGCGAGGGAAATGCTGAGAGCGTCGCGCGCGCAAAGGTCCTTCATAACCGCATGCGCGCCCTGATCGATGCAGTGGAGGCCGAGGCCTTCGGTCCTGTCCGGCACGTCCTTCATGTCGGCATCGGTGGGTCGGCGCTGGGGCCGGACCTGTTGATCGATGCCTTGGGCCGGCATGGAGACCGCTATGACGTCGCGATTGTCTCCAATGTCGATGGCACGGCGCTCGAAGAGGCGATGACGCGGTTCGATCCGAGCGCGACCCTGCTGGTCGTTGCCTCCAAGACTTTTACCACCACGGAAACCATGCTGAACGCGCAAAGCGTCATCAACTGGATGGTGGAAGATGGTGTGGAGGACCCCTATGGCCGGGTCATCGCGCTGACGGCCGCGCCGGAAAAGGCCATGGAATGGGGCGTCGATGAAACCCGCATCCTGCCATTTTCGGAGAGCGTGGGCGGACGCTATTCGCTTTGGTCCTCCATCGGATTTCCGGCGGCAGTGGCGCTTGGCTGGGACGCGTTTGAAAATCTGCTGGAGGGCGCTGCGGCGATGGACCGGCATTTCCGGCTTGCCGAATTCCACAAGAATGCGCCCGTGCTGGCGGCTTTTGCCGACCAATATTATGCGCGTGTGATGAACTGCCAGACGCGCGCGGTCTTTGCCTATGATGAGCGGCTGCGGCTGCTACCCTCCTACCTCCAGCAGCTCGAGATGGAGAGCAATGGCAAAAGCGTGACGCGGGACGGCAAGCCGGTTGACGGCGCGACTGCCGCAATCACCTGGGGCGGGGTCGGGACGGACGCGCAGCATGCGGTGTTCCAGTTGCTGCACCAGGGGACGCATGTCGTTCCGGTGGAGTTCATTGCGGCCATCGAACCTGGGCATTCGCTGGACCCGGCGCATCATCGCACCTTGCTGGTGAACTGCTTTGCGCAAGGCGCGGCACTGATGCGCGGCCGGGATAATGCAGAGGATCTGGCGCGCGCCTATCCGGGCAACCGGCCGTCCTCCACGCTGTTGCTGGACGATGTGACGCCGGAGATATTGGGCGGCCTGATCGCCTTTTACGAGCATCGCACATTTGCCAATGCTGTGCTGATGGGGATCAATCCGTTCGATCAGTTCGGGGTGGAACTGGGGAAGGAAATCGCCAAGTCGATCGAGCAGGAAGGACCAAAGGGTTTCGACCCTTCGACCATGGCGCTTATCAAGCTTGCCTTGGGATGAAGGGGGCGGGGGGAGGAAACTCCTTGGATTTTCGCTGCCTCTGAGAAAAAAACCGCCGTCGCCTCTGCGCAGGCAGGGGCCCCGCCTCCGCAGGGACGACGGGAATGGGAGGGAATTTCTCCTTTAAGCCAACGACCCTCTATTCCTCGATAAAATAAACCTGCCCCCTTCTCCTTTGGAGTAGCCCGCCTTGGCAGGATGAGTGCTGGCTAGGCTACTTGTTGGCAAATTGCCCCAATGTTACCAAAGGCACTCTTCCAGAGCGCCGGGGAATTTGGTGCAACAGGCTGATGCTCCCCCAATTCGTGCGACACCCGCCAAGCGGGCGAAGGCCATTGATCGCGTGGACGAGATTTGTCCGGCGCAGCTTCACAGCCTGTCTGTTGTCATCCCCATTCATAATGAGGCCGACAATCTTTGGCCGCTTTACCGGGAGTTGAATGACGCTCTGGCCAGTCTCGGCTGTGCCTATGAGATCATTCTGGTCGATGATGGTTCGACGGACGGCAGCACCGCCATCATCGAAGAACTGACGCGGCAGGATGAGCATGTGCGGGCGATCATCTTTCGCCGGAATTATGGCCAGACCGCGGCCATGCAGGCAGGCATGGTGCATGCGCGAATGGACATGATCGTCACCATGGACGGCGATCTGCAAAATGATCCCGCCGACATTGCCCGGATGATCGAGAAGATGGAGGAGGGATATGATCTGGTCCACGGATGGCGGCGCGATCGGCAGGATGCGCTGGTCAACCGCAAAATCCCTTCGCGCATCGCGAACTGGATGATCTCGCGCGCGACGCGTTTCCCGATTCACGACCTTGGCTGCACGTTGAAGATCATGCGGCGGGAATTGGTCGAAGAGATCGATCTTTATGGCGACATGCACCGCTTCATTCCCATCCTGCTGTACCAGCGCGGCGCCCGCTGTGTGGAGATGCCCGTCAACCACCGGCAACGGGTGGCGGGGGTCACCAAATATGGGATCGGCCGGACATTGGTGGTGCTGCTTGATCTGATGACGGTCAAGTTCCTGCTCGATTATGCATCCCATCCAATGCGGGTATTTGGCGGGCTCGGCCTTGCATGTTTTGCTTTATCCGCATTCGCCCTGCTTGCGACGATCATCATGAAGCTCGACGGGGTGGACATGACCGGCAATCCGCTGCTGCTGATGTCGGTTGTCGCTGGGGGCGCGGGATTGCAATTGCTGAGCCTTGGCATATTGGGCGAGGTCCTGGCGCGGATCTATTTCAGCCGCGGCGCCAAGACGCATTATGGCATTCGCGCACTGCTCAACTTTCCGCCCCCCCATCGGGGCACGGACGAATGACGGTGATGGACCGGGTGGAAGGCGCGACATCGCCGCGCACAGGCGAAGCAGACTGGGCAAGGGCGCTCACTTCCGGCTGGGCGATTCTTATCGGCATATTGATCGTGGCGGCAGTCGCGCGCTTCTATCAGATACGCCTGCCGCTGGTGGATGCCTTCAGTTGGCGGGAAGCAAGCTCGGCCATGATGGCGCAGAATTTCCGCGATGGAAGCTGGAATATCTTCTTTCCAGAGGTTGACTGGACAGGACCCGGCCCAAGCTATCAGGGACGGGAATTCCAGCTTTTCGGCTATGTGGTGGCGCTGCTCTCGGTGCCCTTTGGCTGGCATGACTGGCTGGGCCGGCTGGTAGCGGGCCTGTTCGGGTTGCTTACCGTCTTTTCGCTGCACCGGCTGGTCGCGCTGATCTGGGATGAGGTGCATGCCCATCTGACGGCGCTTGCCTATGCGCTGATGCCGGGCGCGATCATGATCGACAGTTCCTTCATTCCCGATCCGGCTATGCTGGCGCTGGTAACCCTGGGGATATGGCTGTTCGTTCGCTACTGGGTCACGGGAACGGCATATCTGCTGCCGCTCGCCGCCGCTGCCTTCACATTGGGTGCGCTGGCGAAGCTGCCCGGCCTCGCTGCGGGTCTGGTGGTGGCCTATCTGACGGCGATCTGGATTTGGCGCGGAGAATGGCAGCGGGCGAAAACGGTGCTGCTGTTCGGCGGCGGCGCTCTGGTGCTGGTGTTCGGCTATTACGCCTGGGCGGTGTATCTGGGGAACAGCTATCCGCCCTATCATGTCGCCGGGAGCGGCTATATCTGGGATGATGGGGTGTGGCGGCTGATCGAGGCGCGCTTTTATCTGGGGTCGGCGCGCGACACCGCGATCTGGTGGTTTTATGGCTATCCGCTGCTGCTCCTGATGGCGGTCGGGCTATTCTCTCCCTATCCCGATGCCAGCGGGGGCCGCGATCCGGCGCTGCGGTTTGTGCCGCTGGTCTGGCTGGTCGCGGGCGGCATGCTTTATTTGGCGGCGGCGAGGGAGATTAATAACAACCCCTGGAATTTCCACTTCCTGCACGTTCCGCTGGCGATTTTCGCAGGGCGGGGGATGCTGTTGCTGGCGACCTTCGAGCGGGGATCGATCCGGACGCCCGCCGCTTTGACGAGGCTGGGGATTATCGTCGCATTGGTGCTGGCCGCATCGACGCTGCCGCTGGTCCGCGTCATGAAGCAGCCCATTGCGGAGAATGCAAAGCTGATGGGCGACCGGCTGGCCGCTTTCCGGAAAGCTGGTGACCTGTCCATTGTGGTTTCCCCCGATGTCGGCGATCCCCTCGCCATTTATTACAGCCGGGGCAGGGGCTGGGTCTTTCCCCAAGGCGGCGGCAACACGGACTGGTCGGTTTTTCTGAAGGATGACGCCACGGCCATAGCCCAGCTTGAGGAACTAAGGCGTCAAGGCGCCGATTGGTTCGCTGTCGCCAAAAATGCTCAGGATGGCCAAGACCGCATCTTCATGAAACATCATGCCGGAGTGATCGCTCACTTGAACGCCACGGCGCGGCTGGTTGAGGACACGGACAAATATATGATCTACAAGTTGCGCCGGGATTAGGCCGTCCCCTGCGCCTTCCGCTCCCGATGAATCAGCCACAGGTTCCGGACATAGACAGCCATGCCAAGCGCCTGGCCAAGGATAAAGACCGGGTCCTCACGGTAGATCGCATAGGCTGTCATGACTGCCCCTCCGACGAGGGAGAGGTGCCAAAAGGCAACCGGCACGACCGAGCGGCCAGCTCGCTCCGAGTGGAGCCACTGGACGATGAAGC
>NZ_DATEMB010000019.1:0-6880 GCF_035276005.1 Rhizorhapis sp. | reverse complement strand
TCATCAGATCGCGCCGCTTGGCCAGGAAATCGGTGCGCCGATAGGCTGCCTCGACCTTGTTCTCGAGCGTATGTGCCAGCGCCGCCTCGGCGATCTCGCGTGGCGTGTCCGTCTCCTCGGCCGCCCAATCCCTGAAGCTTGACCGAAAGCCATGTACTGTCGCCGGCAGGTCCATGCCGCGCACCAATTCGAGAAGCGCCATGTCAGAAAGTGACGAACCGGACGTGGCGCCCGGGAAGATCAGGTCGCAGCCTTTGATCCGCAGGGCCCGCGCCTGACGGAAGACGTCTGCGGCCTGCAACGACAGCGGCACCACATGTTCGACCCCTGCCTTCATGCGCTCTGCAGGAATGGTCCACAGCGTCAGCTCGTCGTTGAGTTCCGGCCATCTGGCTCCGCGAACCTCGCCTGATCGGACCGCCGTCAATATCAGCGCCTCGAGTGCCAGCCGGCTGCTGCTGAGCCCGCGTGCGCGCAGGCGCTTCATGAACGCCGGCACCTCGGCGTGGGGCAATGCAGCGAAATGGCCGGACTTCCTGGGCTGGCGTGGCAGGCCCTTGGAAATGGAACGCATCGGCGCCTCGCTGGTCCGGAAGCCGTTGGCATAGGACCAGTCCAGCACCGTGCCGATGCGCTGGCGGACGCGCCGGGCGGTCTCCGGGATGTCCAGCCAGATTTCCGCCAGCACGTCGCGGATGAGCGGTCCTTCGATCTGGTTGACCTTCAACTTGCCCAGCTTCGGATAGGCATAGAGTTCAAGCGTCTTGATCCACTGCTTGGTGTGCTTCCCGTTCTTCCATCCCTTGATCATTTCGGCATGCGCGCGCTTCGCCGCCTGCTCGAAGGTCGGTATGACGATCTCGACCTTACGCCGCTCATCGAGCGGATCCACGCCGGATTTGGCGAGCTTCTTGATCGCGGCCGCTTCCAGTCTCGCATCGCGAAGGCTCACATGCCGAAGCTCGCCCAGGCCGATGTCCCGGCGGCGGCCATTGACCTGTACGCGCATGAGCCAGCTTTTTCCGCCCGAAGGGGAAATTTGCAGCAGGAGCCCCTCGCCATCGGAGTAGCGACCAGGCTCGGTGAGCTCCTTGATCAGGGCGGGGGTGAGCTTTCCCATGGGGTGCAGGATACCACCGCAGACCCCCGATTTGAACCCCGCCAGCCCCTCACAGCCCCACACTCAGCCCCACATCAATTTCCGGACCGCCGCGAACGACCGTGAAGGCTCGCGGTTAAAAGACCTTAATTTTCAGATGTTTATTACGATTTTTCGGACCGAGGCGAACGCCGGCGAAGGGCGGAATGGCGGAGCGGGAGGGATTCGAACCCTCGATACGCTTTTGGCGTATACTCACTTTCCAGGCGAGCGCCTTCGACCACTCGGCCACCGCTCCGCATGCGCTGGAAGGCATGCCCCCTATCGTGCCTCCCGCTTTTGCGCAAGCGTGCAGTTCGCAAATCCCGCCGCTGACTGGCAAGAGAGTGGATGCGATCCTATATAGACTTCACTAAAGTCCTGATTGCCCGGAGAGGGCCGATGATCGTCGGAACAGTCCGCGAGATCAAGAATAACGAATATCGTGTGGGCCTCACCCCGGAAAGCGTGCATGAACTTGCAGCGCATGGGCATCAGTTGCTTGTCGAAAGCGGCGCCGGACAGGGCATTGGGGCGACCGATCATGATTACCGCAAGGCCGGCGCCGAGATTGTCGCGGCGGCCGCCGCTGTCTTCGACCGGGCCGAGTTTATCGTCAAGGTAAAGGAACCGCAGGAGGAGGAGCGGGCGCTTCTTAAAGAAGGGCAGATTCTTTTCACCTATCTTCACCTCGCGCCTGATCCTGAGCAGACGAAGGATCTGATCGCCTCTGGCGCCGTCTGCATCGCTTATGAAACGGTGACGGATGTTAATGGGGGCCTGCCGCTGTTGAAGCCGATGAGCCAAGTGGCCGGCCGCATGTCCATCCAGGCGGGGGCGACTGCTCTTGAGAAGGTCCATGGCGGGCGAGGGGTCCTGCTCGGTGGAGTGCCGGGAGTCATGCCCGCCAAGGTTGCGGTGATAGGCGGCGGCGTTGTCGGTTTCAATGCGGCGCAGATGGCTGCGGGCCTTGGGGCCGACGTGACCATCCTCGACCGCAATCCCGAAGTGCTGGAACGGCTCGGCACCTATTTCGAGGCGCGGGCGAAAACCCGCTTTTCAAACAAGGCGAACATCGCCGACAGCGTTGCCGAGGCCGATCTGATCGTGGGAGCGGTGCTGGTCGACGTCGCCATCGATCAGGGTGGCTGTTTCGAAACCTCCGAACCGACGACGCATGATGACCCCACCTATATTGTGGATGGCATCGTGCATTATTGCGTGACCAACATGCCCGGCGCGGTGGCGCGGACAAGCACCTATGCGCTCAACAATGTGACGCTGCCCCATGCGTTGCGAATCGCTGATCTTGGCTGGAAGGAAGCAATGCGGCAGGACCGCTACCTTCTGGATGGCCTCAATGTATGGAACGGCAAGATCATTTGCGAGCCGGTGGCGCGGGAGCTTGGCTATGCTCATGTGCCGCAGAGTGAGGCGATAGCGTGAACAAGGGGAATGAATGAATGCCGCAGATCGGCGACAGGATTGAAGAGAGCGGGACGCTATTGCGGGACGGCGCAGGATTTCTCTTGAAATGCGATCATGGCGGTAGCTGGCGCCTCAATCTGCACCGCGTCCCTGTCGATCATGTGGCAAAGCATGTCCGGATCACCGGCGTGGTGGCGTCGGAAGGTCAGGTCGATGTCGAAGGCGTCGTGCGGGCGGGCTAGAGCCGGTCTTCAGGCAGGGCAGATTCCCGGAGAGGCCATCCTCGTCCCCGCCATGATTCTTGATCATTCAGTGCCGCGAAGCTTTTTCGCGATGGAGCGAACGCCCCAAGCCACGCCCATTCCCAGCGATACGGGTATGGCGACCGCCGTCAGCACCACCGCTATTCCGCCTGTCACAATGGCGGAGCCCGCCATGTGCAAGGCTTCGGTTGCAGTAGCCCTGCCAGCTTCAGCGGGTTGCTGCGCCGGGCGAGCTTGCGTCACTGTGCCTGAATCTTCTGCAATCATGCGGAACCTGCTCTCCCCCGAGCGCTGCATTCACTAAAAAATCCACCCCCCATCATGCCGACGGCATGATCTGGACATCACGCTTCCCCACAAGTCATTGGCATGCGGTTCTTGCCAGCCGCCCCACATCGGCCTGACCGCTTTAGTCCCCTTAATCCCCCAAAAGACTCATAGCCGTTTTCCCACTGGCTCTCAACTAAGTGGTTCCACTAAAGTCGAAATCGTTAAAAAATGCCGAAGCGGGAGAGCGGATTGCCGGTCGCACGATGTGCGGAGCCGAAAATCCGACGAGGGGACGTGTACGGCTTATATCAAAAGTTCAAGTCCCGGCATTGCCGCGTTATGATCGCGGAAGGCCCGTTCGAAGGTCGCATAAAAATTTAGGGATGTCCTGAAGGCCGGATCCGGTTGGCGGCGCATTGATTTTTGTGTCCTGCGCCGGTTCTGAAAAATATAGCATAAGGGAATCGTACGCCATGAAGATTCATGTCACGGGACTCCGCGGTATTCCCGGCGTGATGGGCGGCGTCGAAAGCCATTGCGAGGAGCTTCTGCCTCGCGTGAAGGCACGTAATGCTGACCTGGACATCACCATCCTATGCAGGGCTCCCTATGTAGGAGAGGGCGCTCGCACCTATAGAGGGCTGGTTCTTGAGCCATTGCCCTCGCCAAAATCGAAATCGCTCGAGGCCATTGTCGCGACGTTTATCGCCATATTGTACGCCTGGTTCAGGCGTGCGGACGTGGTGCATATCCATGCCATCGGTCCGGGCCTGCTGGCCCCGCTGGCCCGGTTGCTCGGGCTTCAGGTGGTCGTGACCCATCATGGCGCCGATTATGAGCGCGCCAAATGGGGCGCCCTGGCAAAGCTTGCCCTGCGGCTGGGCGAACGGTCCGCGCTTATCTGGGCTCATCGTGTGATCGCCGTATCGCCCTCGCTCGCGAGCAGCCTGAAGGCTGTTTTTCCATCGCAGGCGTATAAGGTCTCCTACATTCCCAATGGCACGCCGCGCCTGCCGCGCGTCGAACGCGATCCGGTCGAGGTGCTGAGGGAACTTGGCCTCAAGTCCAAGGAATATGTGCTGGCGGTAGGCCGGCTGGTTCCCGAGAAGGGCTTTGACGATCTTATCCACGCATTCCTTGCCAGCAGCCAGCCTGACGGCCGCAAGCTGGTGATAGCGGGTGGCGCGGATCATGAGACGGAGTATGTACGCGCTCTTCGCGCCAAGCAGTGCGACCGTGTGGTTTTCGTAGGGATGCAGCCGCGCGAGGTGCTGAAATGTCTTTACGACCACTGCACCCTGTTCGCCATGCCCTCCTATCATGAAGGCCTTCCGATCGCGGCACTGGAGGCGGCATCCTGCGCGGCGCCCATGATCCTCAGCGATATTCCCGCCAACCGGGATCTGGGGTTGAGCGTGGATCGGTATTTTCCCGTTGGGGACCGGGACAGGCTCGCCCATATGCTCGAGAAGGCATATGATCCTATCGAGGCCGAGGCGCAAATGGTGCAGCGGAAGTTCGATTGGGACAGGTCAGCCGACAGCACCGCCAAGATCTACCATAGCTTCCGGCCAGCTTCCCCCATGGCCGTCCGCCCGAAACGGCGGGTCGGCACCGGGCTCGTAGAATAGGCGGGTGACAGCAGGCGTGCGAAGAAAAGCCCTGTTTATCATCAATTCGCTCGCAGGGGGTGGGGCGGAGCGAGTGATGACGACCCTTTTGCAAGGTTCGGCGCCCTGGCGCGATCGTTTTGACATCGCGCTCGCCCTGCTCGACGAGGAGGAAGCCGCCTATGATCCGCCCCCCTGGATCAAGACCTTCCGGCTCGATTGCGGCGGCAGCCTGCTTGCGAGCCTATGGCGAACTCGGCAGCTCGTGGGGCGCCTCAGGCCCGATGTGACGGTCAGTTTCCTGACGCGTTCCAACGCGGCCAATGTCCTGGCCACGGCCGGGCGGCCGACAAGATGCCTGATCAGCGAGCGCGTGAATGCCTCCGCGCATCTCAACCATGGCCTGCCCGGCTTGGCAGCGCGCATATTGGTGCGGATGACCTATCCCCGCGCCGACCATGTGATTGCGGTCTCTCAGGGCGTGGCGCTGGATCTTGAACAGAATTTCGGTGTGAAGCCGGACAGGGTTTCGGTTATCGCCAATCCGGTTGATCATGGGCGGATTGCGGAAATGTCCGCTGCGCCTTCGCCCGTGCCGGTCAAGGGCAACTATATCGCCGCCGCCGGACGGCTGGTGCCCAACAAGAATTTCGCGATGCTCATCGACGCCTTTGCCCGCGCCGGTCTGCCCGCTTCATTGGTGATCCTGGGCGAAGGGCCGCTCCGCGGCGCACTGGAGGAACAGATTGAGCGTCTGGGGCTTGCCGGGAAGGTGTTGTTGCCCGGCTTCATCGAAAATCCCTTTGCAGTGCTGAAGCGGGCAAGCCTGTTCGCCTTGCCTTCTAATGCAGAGGGTTTTCCCAATGGAATGGTGGAGGCAATGGCTTGCGGATTGCCGGTGGTGGCTGCCAATTGTGCCTCCGGTCCCTCCGAGATCCTGCTCGACCGGGCGCGGGAGGATGTTCATGGCATCGTCCATGGCCCTGCAGGGGCGGTCGTGCCGCAAAATGATCCAGAAGCTTTTGCCGAGGCATTGAGGTCTGTCTTTGATGCCCTCGACCGCGAGAGCAGGGGGGCTGCAGCGCTTGAACTATCACAGCAGTTCAGCGTTGAGCGCACCGCCGCGCGCTATTGGAAGACCATAGAAGGGGCACTGATGACAACCGGAAGCCCGCTCCGGTCGGCCTCAGCTCCGGCAAGCAAACAGAGGGTCAAGGAGCAAAGCTTCTGAACAAGATGACGCCCATCACCCAGGAACTGGGGAAGCCGCACAGCCGGGGTTGCGCGCGAAGCCTGCGCAGCCTCGTTGCGCTGTTGCAGGCCGACCTCTACCGCTATGAGGGGAAGGTGAACGCCGGCAGCTTCTGGCGGCATTTTCTATTCACGCCGGGCTATAAATATACGGTGGTGATGCGGACCTGCGGCTATCTGCGCACGCGCCGCTTCCAGGCTTTCGGGCTGTATCCCCTCTCAAAGCTCTGGCTGCTGCGGCTGCGGTACAAATTCGGTTTTGCCATTCCGGAATATACGGTGATTGGCCCCGGTCTCTTCATCAATCGCTTCGGCGGCATCTACATCAATGGGGACGCCGTCGTCGGGGCGAATGCCAATCTGACCCATGGCATCATGCTGGGCCAATCCAATCGCGGGGAGCGGGCGGGTTCGCCGGTGTTGGGCGACCGGGTTTTCCTGGCGTCCGGATGCAAGGTGATCGGCCGCATTCTCCTTGGCGACGATTGCGCCGTGGGTGCAAATGCCGTGGTCACCAAGGATGTGCCGGAAAAGGGCGTCGTTGGCGGCGTACCGGCAAAGCTGCTGTCGAGAGCAGGGTCGGACGGCTATATCAACCGCGTGGTGCCGGATGCGCTGATGCAACGCTGCGCTGGGGCCTTTGACGGCGTGCCGCCCTTTTTGCCGCCTCAGGAGCCTTGAATCTGCCACACCGTTCGCCCTGCGCTTGTCGAAGGGCCTTTCTTCTTCTGAGGAAAAGAAAGGGCTTCGGCAGGCTCAGCCCGAACGGGCTTGGTTTAGAGGGATTTCGAGCCAGATGGAATCATCTGGCGGCTCGGAAATCACGGAAAATACAGAATCTAGACTCGTTCCGGTTCGATCAGAACCGGAACGAGTCTAGAGCGCCGTGCGATTAATCTGCAACATATCCTGCATGTTTG
>NZ_DATEMB010000018.1:0-99326 GCF_035276005.1 Rhizorhapis sp. | reverse complement strand
TCGCTTCTGAACCGTCTCAGGGTGCATGAAAAAGGCCGCCGGAATTCCGGCGGCCTTTTTCATGCACCCTGAGACGGTTCAGAAGCGATAGCTCGCCGTGATCTTGGCCGTGTGATAATTGAAGTCATCATTGCTCCGGCTGATCAGCGTCTGCCCGCTGGTCGTGGCGGGGTTGGTGAAGGGACCTGTGGCAGGAGCAGTCCCCTGGCTTACCGCCACGCTATAATCATCAGGGTCGAGAGAAGTATATTTGTAGAGCAAGCCGACCGAGAAATTATCGGCCACCTTCTGCTCCACACCTGCACCGGCCGTCCAGCCCCATGCGTCGCTGTCGCCGCTATCCGCAAAGGCATTGGCGACATTGCTGCTGCTGAAGCGGTTGTTGATCTTGCCATAGGCACCACCGCCGGTCAGGTAAAAGAGCGTGTTGCCCATGGAATAACCAAGCCGCGCGCGAAGGGCGGCATTTTCCTTCAGCCGCCGCGTGAGCGTGTAGTCGCCCGGCTCGCTGGTAAATCCCGTTGCGCTGTCTGTGATATCGGCAATGCCGCCTTCTGCGACCACACCAGCCACGATATTGCCGAACTGCATGTCATAGCCGACATGACCGGCCCAGTCCGTTCCCGTGCGGTCCTTGATACAACCGTCCGCTGCGTCGCCGGTACGGGAGCGGCCAGAGCAATAGCCGGTGAAAATATCGCTGCCGCCGGAGGTGACCGCATCGTCAAAGTCGCCGTCGCCGTCCGTATCGAAAATCAGGCGCTCGCTCTTCTTGTCATCTGCCCTGCCAAGGCCGATCGAGCCACCGGCATAAAGTCCTGTCCAGTTCCCCTCTTCTGAGCTTCCTGAGCTCTCCTGCGCCATGGCAGGCGTGACAAGCACGAGTGCGACCGCAGCGCCAAGCGGCGCTTTCAGGATATATTTCATGAGTTTGGATCCCTTTTTGTTTAACAGGCGGTTTTTCAACGACCCTGTCCCACGCTGGTTGCATGAACCCCCGATGAACCCCACGGCCCACGGGCTTTGCGGCACGATCCAGCTTGCAAGCCAGAGGGACCAAGCCCTATAGCTTGGCCATGTCAGATGATCTCTTCGGGGCAGTTTCAGCCACATCGACCGATTATGACGCCTCCCATATCGAGGTATTGGAGGGGCTGGAGCCCGTACGCCGCCGCCCTGGCATGTACATTGGCGGCACCGACGAACGGGCTTTGCACCATCTGGCCTCCGAGGTTCTCGACAACAGCATGGATGAGGCTGTTGCAGGCCATGCCAACCGGATCGAGGTCAATCTTGAGCAGGGCAACAGGCTGACCATCACCGACAATGGGCGCGGCATTCCGGTCGACCCGCATCCCAAATTTCCCGGCAAGTCCGCGCTCGAAGTAATCCTGACCACCCTCCATTCGGGAGGAAAATTTTCGGACAAGGCCTATGCCACATCTGGCGGTCTGCACGGCGTCGGCGTCAGCGTGGTGAACGCACTTTCCAGCGACACGCTGATCGAGGTTGCGCGCAACAAGGAATTGCATCGGCAGCGCTTCGCCAAGGGGCACCCCTTGGGCCCACTCGAGAAGGCAGGCGCTGCGCCCAACCGGCGCGGCACATCGGTCAGCTTCACACCCGACACGGAGATTTTCGGTGAGCTGAAGTTCAAGCCAGCCCGCCTGTACCGCCTTGCCCGGTCAAAGGCCTATCTCTTTGCGGGTGTGGAAATCCGCTGGAAATGCGCAGCCGGACTCATCACGGACGAGACGCCCGCTGAAGCAGTCTTCCAGTTTCCAGGCGGCCTGTCGGATCATCTGCGCGAACAGATCGGATCGCGGGAATGCGCCACGGCACAGTTCTTCGACGGGCGGCAGGACTTCCCCGACGGTGCGGGCCGGGTGGAATGGGCCGTCGCCTGGCCGCTCTGGTCCGACGGCAGCTATAGCTGGTACTGCAACACCATTCCCACACCTGACGGCGGCACCCATGAGGCCGGGCTCCGCGCCGCGCTGACAAAGGGCATCCGCGCCTTTGGCGAACTGGCAGGGCAGAAGCGCGCCGCACAGATCCAGGCTGAAGACATCATGTCCGCCTGCGAGATCATGCTGTCGGTCTTCATTCGCGATCCGCAATTCCAAAGCCAGACCAAGGACCGCCTGACCTCACCCGAAGCCTCTCGCCTGGTCGAGAACGCTGTGCGCGACCATTTCGACCATTTTCTTTCCGACAACATGGAACGCGGAAAAGCGCTGCTGGCATTTGTTCTGGACCGGATGGACGAAAGGTTGCGGCGCAAGGCCGAGCGGGAGGTAAAGCGCAAAAATGCCACAAGTGCGCGCAAGCTGCGCCTGCCCGGCAAGCTGACCGACTGTTCGTCCGACGATCCCGAGGGCACCGAAATCTTCATCGTCGAGGGCGACAGCGCCGGCGGCTCGGCCAAGCAGGCGCGGGACCGCAAGACACAGGCAATTCTTCCCATTCGCGGTAAGATCCTGAACGTCGCCTCTGCCAACAGCGCCAAGATCCTCGCCAATCAGGAGATCGCAGACTTGATCCAGGCGCTGGGGTGCGGCACTCGTAAGGACTGCAATCCCGACAATCTGCGCTATGACCGAATCGTGATCATGACGGACGCCGATGTCGATGGGGCGCATATCGCCACGCTGCTGATGACCTTTTTCTTTCAGGAAATGCCGGAGATCGTCCGGCAAGGACATCTCTACCTCGCCCAGCCTCCGCTCTACCGCCTCGTTTCTGGAGCAAAGAGCGTCTATGCCCGAGATGACGCACACCGGACGGAACTTGAGGCGACCGAGTTCAAAGGCAAGAAGGTGGAGGTCAACCGCTTCAAGGGTCTGGGCGAAATGAACCCGCAACAGCTTCGCGAAACCACCATGGACCCCAAAAGCCGCAGCATGATCCGCATCACCTTGCCACAGGAATATGAAGAGCGCGCCGGGGTTCGAGACCTTGTCGATCGCCTGATGGGCAAAAATCCCGAGCACCGTTTTGCTTTCATTCAGGAGAATGCGGCCAATGTCGATGACGAGGTGATCGACGCCTGATTGCAAAGGCGATGGTTCCGATGGATCGGCCAATATTGGCGATCAGAACTGTTAGTGAGTAGTGAGAGGTAGAATGAGGCGATATTCCATAATGGCTATGCCGCTCGTCATGCTGGCAGCAGGCGTGACCGCTTCCGCAAGCGCAGCGCCAGCCAAGCCCGCCGCCTTTGTGCAGTGCGCCATGTGTCACAAGGTGGACAAGAGCGGGACGCATGGCATCGGCCCCAATCTGCTTGGAGTTTATGGCGAAAAAGCCGGTGCAAAGGCAGGTTTCAATTTCTCTACCGCCATGAAGGGCTGGGGCAAGAAACTTGACGATGCAACGCTGAACGCCTTCCTCGAAAATCCGCGCAAGGCGGTGCCCGGCACAGAGATGGCTTATGCAGGTCTTAAGGACCCGGCAAAGCGCAAGGAAATCATCGACTGGCTGAAAACGCAGAAATAGCTTTCTCCAGCGGAAGCGGGTGCTCCTCTCCCGCCGGGTAGGGGCAACTGCCCGGTAGCGCCAGCAAGCTCAACCTGCCGTCAACGCCTCCACCAACGCCTTCACTTTTTTCTGGCGCCATTGCGGCAAGGGCGCGATGAGCCAATAAGCCTGAGAAGAGCTTCGCGGTTCCCCAATCTGGCGCACGCGGCCTTCGGTCAGGTCCTTCTGCGCCAGCAATAGGGGCACGCTGGCATGGCCAAAGCCATTGGCGGCAGCTTCGAGCGCGAGGCCCGCATCGGCGACCCGCATGATTGCCATGCCGTCTTCCGCCGGACATCCGGGCCAGTCGATCTTGTGATCGGGGCCCCCTTCTGGCGCCTCGACGGTTACAAATAGCCCTTCGCCGAGTTGGACGCCCTCATGCTCGCCCGGCCCTTCGGCGAGGCGCACGGCAAGGTCCAGATTGGCTTCAGTGAAATCCAGCGGCTCGTCCGCCGCCACCATGGAAAAGCGCAGATCGCCATCTTCCGCCGCATATTTGGCAAGGCGAGCATTCAACCATTTCGCTGTAAAATCGCGCGGTGCAGCAATGGTGAGCGATTTCGAAGTCTGCCCCGCCTGCATCGCCCGGACAGCTTCTTCGAATTGAAGAAAACCCTGCCGCAGCGCCTCCAGACCGGCCTCTGTTTCGGGCGTCAGTTCCAGTCCCTTGGGCGTCCGGCGGAAAAGGACGACGCCCAGCATATCCTCCAGAGCGCGGATCTGCTGCCCTACCGCTGCAGGCGTGACGGCCAGTTCATCCGCCGCCCGGGTAAAGCTCAAATGGCGTGCGGCCGCGTCCAGCACCCGCAGGCCGTTCAATGGCAAATGCGTGCGCTTCATTCGGCCACCGCCGGTGCGATGAGCGAGAAACGCGGTATGGCAGCGTCAAAGGTCTTCCCGCTTGCAAGAAGCATATGATAGCTGCCCTGCATGGCCCCGGTCGGGGTGGAAAGCGGGCAGCCGGAGACATAGTCATAGGCCGCACCCGGCTGGATAACCGGTTGTTCGCCGACCACGCCTTCCCCTTCCACCAGATGCTGCACCCCGCGGCCATCGGTAATGACCCAACGGCGCGTCAGCAATTGCACCGGCTCCTCGCCCTTGTTCTCGATGCGGATATGATAGGCCCAGAACCAGCGCCCCCTTTCCGGCTCCGATTGTTCGGGCAAGAAGCTGACAGACACCCTGACTATGACATCTCGAGTGGTCTCGCTGAAGGGAAAGAGGCTCAACACCAGTTCAGATTCCCCTATCTTCCGATGGCCGTCAATGCCTGATCCAAATCCTCGATAAGGTCCTGTGGATCCTCAAGCCCGACATTGATGCGGAGCATATCCTCAGTGATGCCGACTTCAAACCGCGCGGCTTCAGCCATGCCGTAATGGGTGGTCGAAGCGGGATGGGTCATAAGCGACCGGCTGTCACCGATATTGTTGCTAATGTCGATCAAATTCAGCGCATTGAGCAGGCCATGCGCCTCTTTCCGCCCACCACCGACATAAAGCGAGAAAATGGGCCCGCAGGCGCTCATCTGCCGCATCGCCAGATCATGTTGCGGATGGCTAGGGAGCCCCGGATGCAGGATTTTCTCCACCCGGCCTTCCAGGAATTTCCCGACCAGCAAAGCATTTTCGCTCTGCCTTTTGATCCGCAGATCGAGCGTTTCCAAACCCTTCAGCACCACCCAGGCATTAAAAGCGCTGAGTGTCGGCCCGGTGTTCCGGGTGAAGGGCAGCAGCGTGTTGAGGATGAAGTCCTGAGTGCCGCAGACCGCGCCTGCAAGCACCCTGCCCTGCCCGTCCATCATTTTCGTGGCGCTGTAAGCCACCACATCCGCGCCGAAGTCGATCGGCCGCTGAAGCACCGGAGTAGCGAAGGCATTGTCGACCACCGACACAATGCCATGCTCCTTGGCAAGGCCACAAACCGCTTGCAGATCAACCACATCCATGGTGGGATTGGCAGGCGTTTCGAAGAAGAAGACCTTGGTGTTCGGCCTTATCGCTTTCCGCCAGGCGTCAATGTCGCGGCCGTCGATGACCGTGGTTTCGATGCCGAATTTGGGCAGCAGCGTATCGGTAAGCCAGCGGCAGGAGCCAAAGAGCGCACGTCCGCCGACGACATGATCCCCCGCCTGCAACTGGCAGAGCAAGGCCGCCGTCATCGCGGCCATGCCGCTCGCGGTGCAACGCGCCGCTTCGGCACCCTCCATGAGGGCAATGCGCTGCTCCAGCATTTCGACAGTCGGGTTCTGCAGGCGGCTGTAGGTCATGCCCTGCTGCTCGCCGGCAAAGCGGGCGGCGGCATCCTCCGCGCAGTCATAGGCATAGCCGGATGTCAGGAAGATCGCTTCGGACGTCTCGCCAAATTCCGACCGCGCGGTGCCGCCCCGGATCGCCTGAGTTGCTGGGCGCCATTTGGAGGTGATGCTGCGGTCCTGACCAGTTTTTCTTTTCATTTCTATCCTACCCGGAAATTCCTACCACGAACATTCCTATCCGTTCGCGTTGAGCTCCTCGACTGCCTGCAAGGCAGGCGCTCGGGGCGAACGGAGAAGGCGCTGATCCTAAAGGACCGCCAGAACCGCGTCGCCCATTTCCCGCGTAGTCATGGCTCCGCCAAGGTCGGCGCTTCGTGCTCCGTTGGCAAGCGCCTCGGCCACGGCTGCTTCGATCCGGTCAGCCGCCTGAGCCAGGCCAAGCGAATAGCGAAGCATCATCGCGGCCGACAATATCGTCGCGAGCGGATTTGCCTTGCCCTGCCCGGCAATGTCGGGCGCGCTGCCATGGATCGGCTCATACAGCCCCTTGCCATTGGCATCCAGCGAAGCCGAGGCAAGCAGCCCAATGGAACCGACGCACATGCTTGCCTGGTCCGACAATATGTCGCCGAACAGGTTGCCGGTGACGATCACGTCGAACTGCCCCGGATTGCGCACGAGCTGCATTGCGGCATTGTCGACATACATGTGACTGAGTTCGACATCGGAATATTCGGCCGCCACCTCGATCACCACATCGCGCCAGAGTTGCGATGTTTCCAGGACATTGGCCTTGTCGACCGAGCAAAGCTTTCCACGCCGCGCCTGGGCGGTGCGGAAAGCGCTGTGCGCGATGCGGCGCACCTCGGCTTCATTATAGGACATGATGTCATAGCCCTCGCGGAGGCCACCTGCCGTCTTCCGCATGCCCTTCTCGCCGAAATAGACGTCGCCATTGAGTTCACGGACAATCATCAGGTCGATGGCGCTCGCCACCTCCGGTTTCAGCGCGGATTCACCAGCCAGTTCGGCAAACATCTTCGCAGGCCGCAAATTGGCAAAAAGCTCCAGCTCTTTGCGGAGGCCCAATATGGCCTGTTCAGGGCGAAGCGCACGTTCCAGCCTGTCGCAGTCAGGATCGCCCACCGCGCCAAACAGTATAGCATCGGCCCGCTTGGCAAGAGCCAGCGTTTCGGGCGGCAGCGGATGGCCCTTCGCCTTATAGGCCGCGCCGCCGACGGGAGCCTCCTCGAAGCTCAAGCCAAGCGGCCCCAGCGCATCCAGTACGCGCCGCGCCTCGGCAATGACTTCCGGACCAATCCCGTCCCCTGGCAACAGCGCTATCAGCATTGAAATCACCTCCGATTGCGATGCCCTTGCAACATAGGCGGGTGTTACGCAACCGCTCTTTTCAGCCTTTCCATCAGCCTTTCGCGGGAGGCCAGCACTTCATGCCGGCGTTCTGTGAGCACGGACCGCTCAAGGAATGTGCCGGTCAGATGAAGCCCGTCAAAGATATCGCGCCAGTCAGCCATTCCGCCCTGGATGAGAAAGGGCGGCAGGCGAAGGAGCAGATGCTCATAGCCCTTCGCTGCCTCGGCACTGACGGCGATTCCGCTTCTCGGGCTGACATAGGGAAATTCGCCCTTCTCACCCGTCAAGGCGCACCGGCCGAGATCCAGTCCGAAACCCAGTTCCGCAAGGATCAGCAGCTCATAACGTACCAGCGCCACTGCCCATCCGCGCGCCGCAGGGGCTGCCTCAATGGCGTCCAGAACCCCGCCGAGGGCTTCATAAAGAACCGGGAACGGCTGCTCCTCCGGCAGCGCGGCCGCCGTCAGCGCGCAACACCATTCGATGGCGGCAGCAGGAAGCGGCTCGCTCAGGAGGGGAGCCCGGCTAAGCGCCAGCTCGACTGTCAGGCTGGCAAGCTGCTCCCCCGTGCGGGCACGAAACTCGGCCTGGACCAGATTGGCGGGCATCAAAATCGGGCGAAGGCGCGTGGACCGCCCCCCCCTGACATAGCCCGCCATCAAGCCATGTTCCGGCGTCATCAGCCGGGCGATCGCCCCGTGCTCGCCATGATGGCGAACGGCGCACACGATGGCGGGGGTGGTTATGTGGGACAAGCTGCCATCCGATCCATTCCGTCACCCCGGCATTCGCCGGAATGCAGGATATTGAGGCGCTGGTCACCCATGAAAATAGTCATAGACAGTCTGCGCCACCGCTCTGGACACACCGGGAGCACGCTGCAAATCCTCCAGCGCTGCATCCCGGACCGCCCGTGCCGTGCCGAAATGCATCAGCAGGGCTTTTTTCCGGGCTGGACCAATGCCCGGCACGTCGTCGAGCGAGCTGGTTCCGATCGCCTTGCTCCGCTTTGCCCGGTGGGCACCGATGGCGAAGCGATGCGCTTCATCCCTTAGCCGCTGAAGATAGAAAAGAACCGGGCTGTTGATGGGAAGGGTGAGCTCGCGGCCGTCGGGAAGGTGGAAGACCTCCCGCCCTGCATTACGATCAGGCCCTTTGGCGACGCCGACTAGCGCCACATCCTCAACACCCATTTCCTCCAATACGTCCCGGACCGCATTGATCTGCCCGCGTCCGCCGTCGATCAGCACCAGATCGGGCCAGTCCCCCTTGTCCCGCTCTGGGTCCTCCCGCTGCGCGCGGGCAAAGCGGCGTCCCAACACCTCCCGCATCATGGCGAAATCGTCGCCCGGCACGGTCTCGGCGCGCTTGATATTGAACTTCCGGTAAGCGTTCTTCCGGAAGCCCTCGGGTCCCGCGACCACCATGGCGCCCAGGGCATTGGTTCCCTGAATATGGCTATTGTCATATATTTCGATGCGGTCCGGCGGCCCGTCGAGAGCGAAAAGATCGGCCATTTCCTGCAAGATCTTGCCCTGGGTCGTGGCTTCGGCCAGGCGGCGGTCCAGCGCCTCCACAGCATTACGTTGGGCCTGCCGGATCAGCTTCATGCGATCGCCGCGCTGGGGTATTTCAATGCGGACCTTTGACCCGATGCGTGCACATAGTGCCTCGGCCAGCAGCTCGCATTCGGCAGGTGCGCGGTCGGCAAGGATCAGCTTGGGTGGCGGCACTTCCTCGTAAAATTGCGCCATGAAGCTTTCCAGCACCTCGTCCTCCGATACTTCGGCGGTGTGCGCCGGGAAGAAGCTGCGATGACCCCAATTCTGGCCGCCCCGGATGAAGAAGGCCTGGATGCAGATGGAGCCCGCCTTGCTTGCCATGGCGAAAATGTCTGCGTCGCCCAGTCCTTCCGCATTGATGGCCTGACTGCCCTGGATGAAGGTCAGGGCCTTCAGGCGATCACGATAGACCGCGGCCATTTCATAATCCATGGCATCGGAAGCCGCCTGCATCGCGCCGCCGAGTTTCCGCTGCACCTTGGTCGATTTGCCAGCGAGGAAATCCTGCGCATCGGCCACCAGCTCGGCATAATCCTCTTCGCTGATGCGGCCTACACAGGGCGCCGAACATCGCTTGATCTGGTAAAGCAGACAGGGACGGGAACGGTTGTTGAAAAAGCTGTCGGTGCAACTTCTGAGGAGGAACAGCTTTTGGAGCGCGTTGAGCGTTCGTCCGACCGACCCTGCACTGGCGAAGGGGCCGTAATAGCGTCCTTTTATCGAGCGCGCGCCGCGATGCTTCTGGATCCGGGGGAAGGCATGATCCTCGCCCAGCAGAATGAAAGGGAAGCTTTTGTCGTCGCGAAGGAGGACATTATAGGGCGGGCGGAAACGCTTGATGAGCTGGGCTTCCAACAACAGCGCCTCGGCCTCGCTGTTGGTGGTGACAATGGTCATGGAGCGGGTTTGCGCCACCATGCGCTGCAGCCGCTTCGAAAGCCGCTCCACCTGTACATAATTGCTGACACGGTTCCTGAGAGCCCGCGCCTTGCCGACGTAGAGCACGTCGCCTCGCCCATCCTGCATACGATAGACGCCGGGACGCGTGGGAAGCGTCTTCAGCGTCTCGCGTATTGCGGCGACCCCGGCCTCAAGATCCGGCTGCCCCGCGCCGCGCACGGCATAGGTCGCCTTTTCCTCGTTGAAACGGTCGGGAGATTGGGGGCTGTTCATGCGCCCTATTTAAGCGCGCAAGGCGATGGTCGCTAGCTGCGTTGTAAAGGGGATGGGAAGTTTGGGCAGCGGATGATCTGCTTCCCTCTCCCATTGGGAGAGGATATGGACGCTTGGCTGCCTCCAGCCTAGCTGGCGTTGGTGAGGGTTTGTGCCCTACCAGTAGCGTGGCCCCTTCACCCAACTGCGACCAGGACCGGCTGCGTCGGCCCAAATCTGCGTATCCAGTGTGAAAAATGGACATGCCCCAGCATATTCATTTTTCACACTCCCACTGGAGAGGGGATATCCGAAAACCCTTCGCTCTCAGTTCAGCGAACCAAGACCCTTGATGGTGCTGTCGACCAGCGACTTGTCCGCCGCCGCGTCATGGTGTTCGGCGATCAGGTTAGCAGCGGCTGCGGTCGCCGCCTGTGCAGCCCTGGCGCGCACCTGAGCAACGGCGGCGCGTTCGGCTGCGGCGATCTTGTCCTCCGCCATTTTTTGCCGGCGGGCGATCAGGTCAGTCGCGTCCTGCTTTGCCTTAGCAAGCACATGCTCCGCCTCTTCCTCGGCGCGGGTCCGCATATCCTCTGCTTCCTTGGCTGCGGCAGTCAGCTTCGCTTCATATTCCGCTTTCAATGCCTCGGCTTCGGAGCGCAGCTTGGCGGCTTCGTCGAGTTGCTGACGGATGGCTGAAATCCGCTTGTCGAGCGCACCGCCAATGGCACCGGGCACCTTCTTCCAGAGCAGGATCGCGATAAAAATAACCATCGCGAGACTGACCCAGGCCGTGGCGTCAAGGCCAAGCGCCTTCGGATCGGCATGATGCTCCACACCACCGGGCGCTTCCGTTGCTGCATGAGGCATGCCCTCGGAAGAAGCGGCGTGGTCCAGATGCTGTTCGACCTGCTGCGAACCGGCGTCGAGTTTTTCTGCTGATTCAGCCATTGGCCAATGCTGCCTTTACTGCCTGGGTAGCCGCGGCGGGACTCGCCTTGGTACCGGAAACCTTGGAGACAAGTTCAAGCGCCGCTTCAGCCGCAATAGCTTCAATCTCGGTCATTGCAGCGGCCGTTGCCTCCGCAATGCGCGCTTCTGCCGCAGCGATCTTCTCCCCGATCTCACCGTCAGCCTTTGCCAGGCGCTTTTCTGCGTCCTTGGCACCCTTGTCCTTAGCGGCCTGGGTTATCTTCTGCGCTGCGGCCCGGTCTTCGTTGGTTCTGGCCCGATATTCCTCCTCGATCTCGTCCGCGCGGGCATGCGCCGCCTTGGCCGTTTCGAGATCATCGGAAATCCGCTTGTCACGCGCCTCTACGGTCGATTCGATCTTTGGCATCATGCCAAGGCCGATGACTATGAAAACAAAGCCAAAGGTCGCGAGCAGCCAAAAGATCTGCGATGCGTAGGTTGCGGCGATCTGCGATATTTGAGGCATCGGACTTGTCCAGAATATTGTCTGCCGGGCGGCGGACCGCCCGGCGATATGTCAATCCGCTTGCGCTGCCTTAGGCAACGAAGATCAGGATCATGGCAACGACGAACGCCAGCAGACCCAGAAGCTCGGCCGCGGCGAAGCCGATGAAGAGGCGGCCCTGCTGACCATCGGCAGCAGCCGGGTTGCGCAGCGCGGATTCCAGGAATGAACCGAAAACATTACCCACGCCGAGCGCGGCCATGCCGGCACCGATAGCGGCCAGACCTGCACCGATCAGCTTTGCTGCTTCTGCGTCCATGATAATAAACTCCTTTTCTAAACTTATTGAATTGGTGGAGAAAAACTTAGTGAAGGTTGACCGCGTCGTTGATGTAGAGCGAGGTCAGGAGAGCAAATACATAGGCCTGGATCACCGCCACCAGCACTTCCAGCGCGCTGATACCGATCATCAAGGCGAAGCTCGACACGCCAACGGTGAGGCCATAGCCGATCCCGGCATTGGTGCTGTTGATGACGAAGCCGCCAAGCACCTTCAGCAGCACGTGACCCGCCGTCATCGCAACGAAAAGCCGAAGGCCAAGGCTGAACGGCCGCACCATGAAGGACACCAGCTCGATGACAAAGATGAACGGGATCATCGGAAGCGGAGTACCATGGGGCACGAACAGCGAGAAGAAATGGAATTTGTGCCGCCAGAAACCGACAATCAGAACGATCGAGAAGCTCATGATGGCGAGCACGCCGGTGACGGTGAAGTGGCTCGTGAAGGTGAAGGGGTGAAGCCCCAACACGCCCAAGGGCAGCATACCGAGCAGATTGGCGAACAGGATGAACATGAACAGCGAGAAGACATAGGGCGTATAGCGCTTGCCCTCTTCACCGACATTCGCCCGCATCATGGAACTGATAAAGCCGGTCATACTCTCAACCGCGGCCTGCCAGCGGCCGGGCACCAGCTCCCGCTTCATGCCGCCCAGCATGAACAGCCAAAGCATAAAGGCCGTTATGACCATCCACAGGGCGCTATTCGTAAAGGCGATCTGATGGCCACCCAGATTGAAACCGTCAAAAATCGTCTGCACCTCAAACTGGTGCATCGGATCGATCTTGCCTGATTCAGCTGCCACGCGTGAAAACCCCTGACGACATTTGTCCGTACAACAAAAGCGCCCTCATTCCTTCGGGCGTTTTGTGGAAATCCTAATGATGTTCCTGAAAGCCGAGATGATCCCCAGGAAGAGGAAGGCCAACAGGAGCCAGGGCTTTGTTCCGAATAGCAGGTCAAGGACCCAGCCTATCAGAAGGCCACCAGCGATACCCCCGATCAGTTCGGCAAGAACCCGATTTCCGAGGCGGTATCCTTCGTCCACCCCTTTCTGGTCCCTGCCCGTCCTGACCGCCTCGTCCTGGCCAGCCTGCTGAAGCCGCTCCTTGAGCGTATCCAGCCGCTTATCCTCTTCGATCGGGTCTCGCCCGGATTCTCCGTTTTCCATCGCCGCACTCCGTTTTCGCTGCGTTTAGACCAGCGGTTCCGGGATGCAAGGACGGTGTTGGATCACCCGCCAAGGCGCGGCCCGTTTAGAAAGGGGAAAGAAGTAAGTCAACCGCTAGGTGGAACGGTTTGGCGATGGGGGCGTGAAGGCAGGAAAAGGCATGTTTTTCCTCTCCCATGGGGAGAGGATATGAAGGCTTGGCTGCTTGCAGCTTAGCCGGAGTTGGCGAGGGGTTGTGCCTATCGGTAGCGTGGAACCCCTCACCCAACTGCGACTAAGTCCGACTGCGTCGGCCTAAGTCTGCGTATCCTTCTCCCACTGGAGAGGGGAAAAATTGCAGGCAGAATCACCCGGTCGTCGCGCAATAATCCGGCAAGGCGATTGGGCCTGGTCCCTTCACATGCCAACTTCCATCATTCAGGCGATAGGACTGGCCCGCCTGAACCCGGCTGGACAGCGTCTTGCAACCGGTCGCGGCGGCGACGTCTGCCACGGTCACGCCCCGCTTTGCTGCCAGGTCGGTATAGGCGGCCCGCCGCTTGATGTTGATCGAATCAACCTCTGCCTTCACATTCGCGGGGACAGAGCCTTTGACGCCAAGATAGCCGTCAGCCTGCTCACCCACTGTGCCATTGGCGATTGCCTGGGTCACAATCGAGGACTGAGCCCTTGCCGAGCCGGTCCAGGCCATCGCAACGCCGCCAACCAGCACAACCGCGCCAGCCAGCATGAGCAAATATTTCTTGTCGGTCTTCATTGCGGAAACAACTCCGGATTGTTTTCAATCAGCTCTTCAGCGTCCTTTTGCAGCTTTACCACCACTTCCTGCTGCACCCGGACATTGAGGTTAATCTCGATCGGCTTGTCAGGGGCCTTCACCTGGATGCATCCGGCGACAAGCGCCAGTGCTGAAATGGCAAATATTCCCTGCCCCGCTTTCCTTATCTTGCAGCCCATTTCTCTCATTCATTTGTTCCCTGTTCGCATAGTGTCGCTGTCGGCAGGCTGAACGGCAAGGCCGTTTGCAACATGGCTTCGTATGAGCACGGTGGGATCGACAAAGGACTTTGCCGTGTTAAGCAGCCCCCTGAAGGGCGCCTCGATCCTTATGTTGAAGATGAAGGGCAGTCCGGTGAACTGCCGCCCCAATCCCATCTGCTCCGATTCCACTGGCGCCTGGTTGACGCCGTTGAAGGCGACCTGCGTTATCACCTCCCCGTCGATATAGCCGTCCATCAGGATGGTGAGGCATTTGTAGCGCAACGATTTCAGCGCATCGAAGGCAAGCTTGCCGAACATGCCGAGATCGGCATTCGACACTTCACCCACATAAGCGAGCGTTCCGCCCTGACGCCGATTGTCGCAAGCAACTTTGAGCTGCTTCACATCGTCCACATAAAGCGGCGGCAATCCCTCCTGCCGCGCAACCAGCACGCCGCCCACAATGCGCCCGCCGCTGGCATCAAAGACCATGGGCAGCAGCCCGTCGAAAGTGCCGGTGGCGGAGATATTCTCCAGCTCCAGCTTGTTGATGAACTCAGCCGCCTGCAAACCGATGATGCGGAAGGTGAGGTTCCGGGGCTTTTCCGCGCTGAAGTCCAGGACGGTCGGCTCCAGCGTCAACTGGCCGCCGGAAAAGGGCCATGTTCCGCCTTCTATGCGCACCTGTTGCCCCGGCAGAAGCTGATAGCGGATGATCCCGTCGGTGGCCTCTATGCCGGGATTGACACTGGCAATGCGGAAGATTTGTCCCGGCGGCGTCTGCAAGCCCAGCAGGTCGGAGAAATGGATTTCGCCGGACAGTCCCGTGACTGGACCAAAGGCAGCCGCCAGGCTGACGTCATTGGTGCGGAAGCGGCCTTCGCTGGTGACGCCGCGCCCGTCCCAACGGATCTGCCCCTCGCCCGAGATTGCCCCCTTCACATTGGCAACAACGCCCAGGGCAATGCGGGTAATATCCTCCGGCTGAAGGGAATCGTTGAATTGCAGCGAGTCCACCGCCAGATCAGCCTGACCAGCGCCAGTGCCAAGATTGTGCGCGATGCCAACCTTCGTTACCGGCGCGCCCGTCCTCGGCTCCAGCAGGATGCCATTGGCAGAGATGCGGTTGTTCGCCAGCGTCATGACGAAATCTTTTGAAAGCAGCGGATTGAAGCGGTCGGGCGCGGCCCGGTCGGCGAGACGCAAATCTCCATCGAGCTTCAGCGCCCCTTTCGCAAAGCTCCAACGGCCCGATGCGTCAGACATCTCCAGCGGCACATTGCCGATATGTCCGGCGCCGCCCTCAAACCCTCCCTTAAGACCGGCGGGCGCAAAACGCCCCGTCAGGTGGGCCAGATCCAGAATAGTGGGTGCTTCCGAACCAAGAGCGACTTTCAGGCTGTTGGCGGAAAATCCCTTATCCGGAACGCCAATCCGCGCCTCTTTCGCGGCAAGACTCAACGGGCTCTGGCCCAGCCTTCCCCCCAGCCGAACGTCGCGAGCGAGAGCGGCGAAGGCAAAACCGTCCGGTCCCGCCCGCACCATCGCTCCGCCCGTCGCCGGACAAAGGCGAAGCTGCGTCCGTTGCAGGGCCAAATTCTCATATTTGAAGGAAGTGAAAGAGACCGGCATGCATTGATGATTGATCCTCACCATTCCGTTCGGAGCCACCCGTCCGTCAACCGGCAGAGACAGGCCCTTGAGCCCACCGCCGGGAAGCGGCCCGTCAAGCCTTACTATGGTCGTGAAGCGGCTGCCGCCGCGGCCAGCAACAAAGCGGACCGGTTCAAGCGCGAGCCGTGCATTCGCGGCGGTATAATCCCCCATGAAGAGCTGGCCGTTAAGAGCCCCTGCCCGGTCGCGCTTCAGCCGGATGGCGGCTTGGGGAAGGCCGCCGCCCTCCATTCGCAAGCTGCCGTCTAGGGCGAATTGCCCCTTGGGCCAGAACCAGGCCAGGCCGCTGCCGCCTGTCAGGTCCAGACGTGCACCACTTTGACTTTTGAACGCCAAATCAGTCACTTGCATTCGCCCGCTTCCATTGCGCTGCAAGATTGCAATGGTTGCCGTCGTTTCATTGCTCTTCCCTGCCGCTTCCACCGCTGAAGCAAATTTGGCGGCCAACGGAGCAAGGGGCGTGCCGGCGGCTGATTGCCGCAATTCAGCGACTGGGTTGCTTCCTTCCAGCTTCAACCCGTCGGCCTTGGCAAGGCCCTGCATCCGGGCAAAGCTGCCCCTTCTGTCGCTGCCAAGCGAATAGGCGCCCTTGAAGCCGACCGGCCCCGCACGCAGTGAAGGATGAGCGAAGGCCGCGGCGGCGATATCAACCCGCCCCTTCATCGCCCTGGCATCGCCGTCGAAGGAAATGTCGCCCCCGGCACCCGTCAGCCGCATGGCCGCGCCGGAGACAGTTTCAGAAGAAAGCCCCAGCTTCCCCCTCCAATGGTCCAGCGACTCGTTCAGGCGAATGTCTATGTCAGCGGCGGGTTTGACGGCCGCCAGGCCAGTTGCCGGGCAGTCGATCGCAGCGGCGCGTACCGGTCCCTTCAGCCGAGGCTCCCGCGCCGTTACCGAAAGGTCGGCATAGAGGGTAAGCCGGTCGGCCCAGCACCCCTGGGCTTTCGCATGGCGCATCACGGCAGCCAGCTTCCCTTCAAATCCGCCGCGCAAATGGCCGGTGCCGTCCAGCTTCATACCGATGGGTCCCACCGGTGTGTCCAACCGCACCCGCGCGTCATACAGGCCAAGTTTCAGGTCGGGCAGGCCCAGCGGGGCCGTGGATGTGGGATCACGAAACTTGTCGAGTTCGCCAAGCCGAAGTTCGCCATTCACTATGCGCGCGCGCAGGCGCACTCCGCCCGCCCGGACAGCGGCCACCCGGGGAGTGAACGCGCCGACGGTCAGGTCGACCTCGACCCAATCAGCGGTCAGGTCGGGCCGGTTCTTTGTCCCCAGGACCAGATTTTCAAGCCGCTGGGTCCTAAGGCCGATCTGCACGATGTCGTAGCGGGCCGAAACATTCCGCCGCATAAGCTCACGGCTGATCAGATTATCCGCAATGGGGGATCGCTGTGTCCAGACGACCAGCAGGACCAGCAGGAATATGGCAACGACCAGCACGACCCAGAAGATCCAGCGCTTTTCCAGACTCCCTTCCTCAGGGAGCATTTGGGCTTCTTCCTGGTTCATCCTGTCATAACGCCCGGTTGCTGCCCTTCGTTTCCGAACCGTAAGATTTCACGGGAACAACATTGCCATAAGATGAACCGGCCGGCTCCATTCATTCCAAAGGCTATGGCGATATCCGATTGAGCTTCAATCCCATTGCGCTTAGGCGTTGATGTCATGGGGGATATCGCACCGGGCAGCAAGCAGGAACATCATGGCGCGGGCCATCGCGAGCGGCTGCGCCGCCGCTTGCTGGACGGCGGGCCGGAGGCATTGCTGGATCATGAGCTGATCGAATATCTGCTTGCCCTCGCCATACCCCGGCGAGACACGAAACCGCTCGCCAAGCAGCTTCTGGCCGAATTCGGCGGCATCGGAGGCCTGCTGACCGCAGACGCTGAAGCCTTGAAGAGAGTGAGCGGCATGGGCGAAACCAGCGTCGCCGCCATCAAGATCGCCCAAGCATCCGCGCTCCGGCTCGTGAAATCGCAAGTCGCCAATCAGCCGGTGCTCGCGAGTTGGCAGGCGTTGCTCGACTATCTTCGTGCAGACATGGCTCACATGATGGTCGAACGTGTACGGGTCCTTCACCTCAACAGCCGCAATATGCTGATTCGCGATGAGAATATGGGCGACGGCTCAGTTGACCAGGCTGCGATCTACGTGCGCGAAGTCATTCGCCGCGCAATCGATCTTGGTTCCGCTTCGTTGATCCTGGTGCATAATCATCCCAGCGGCGATCCCGCCCCCAGCCAGCAGGACATCCTCATCACCCGCAACATCATCGACGCCGGCAAGAAGCTGGGAATCGCGGTTCACGACCACATCATCATCGGCCGCCAAGGCCATAGCAGCATGCGGGCCATGGGGTTGATTTGAGAAGGATCGAAGATCGAAGCGGACGGTTGGCTTCCCTCTCCAGTGGGAGAGGATATGGAGGCTTGGCTGCTTTCCCAAAACCGATCCTCACATTCATTCGGTCGCCGTCGCCAGCGGCAGCGTGAATTGAAACTCCGCGCCTCCGGCAATGGACGGCCGGACACGGATTCGGCCGCCATGAGCTTCTATGATAGTCTGGCAGATCGACAAGCCGAGCCCCATGCCGCTGCTCTTGGTGCTCATGAAGGCCTGAAAGAGTTGTTCCATGATTTCCGGAGCAATGCCGGGCCCTGTGTCGGCCACGGACACAGTCACCATGTCATGATTGAGGGCCTCCGACGAAATCAGGAGGTTGCGCACCTCGCATCCCTCCATGGCCTCAACCGCATTGCGGATGAGGTTGATTAGGACCTGCTGGATCTGCACCCGGTCAACAAGCACGGTCGTAGCGGAAGAATCCAGGTTGAACCGCGCCGACACCCCCTTCTCCCTTGCGCCCACCAGGGCCAGAGAGGCAGCCTCCTGGATAAGGACCGGCAAGTCCTCCAATCGCTTTTCGACTTCTCCCCGAGCAATGAATTCCCGCAACCGGCGGACAATGCCGCCTGCGCGCAGCGACTGGCCTGCAATATCCTGAAACAGTTCCTTGAGAATGGCCTTGTCTTCTTCATCACCGCTGTCGATGATCGGTCCGGCGGCCTCCGCATAATTGGCTATCGCAGTCAGGGGCTGGTTGATCTCATGCGCCAGGGTGGACGCCATGGTGCCCATGGCGCTGAGGCGCGACACCTGGATGAGTTCTGCCTGAAGCTCCTGCACCCGCGCCTCCGTCCGGTGCTTTTCGGTCAGGTCGCGCACAAAGCCGGTAAAAAGCCGCTGATCATCATTCGCAGCTTCGCCGACGGACAGTTCCATTGGAAAGGTGCTGCCATCCTTGCGCAATCCAGTGACAACCCGGCCGATGCCGATGATCCGCCGCTCGCCCGTATTCAGATAGCGATGGATATAGCTGTCATGCTGTTCAGCATCGGGCGATGGCATCAGGAAGCTGACATTTCGTCCAACAAG
Source organism: Rhizorhapis sp. (assembly GCF_035276005.1). NCBI lineage: Bacteria > Pseudomonadati > Pseudomonadota > Alphaproteobacteria > Sphingomonadales > Sphingomonadaceae > Rhizorhapis > Rhizorhapis sp. Next base: position 80,432 of record NZ_DATEMB010000018.1, on the reverse strand, counting down.
TTCCTCTTCGCTATAGCCAAAGGTCTTCTCCGCGGCCGCGCTGAAGGAGAGGATGTGGCCATGCTCGTCGATCACGATCATGGCATCGGGAACGGTGTCGAGGATCGATCGAAGATGCCTCTCCCGCCGCTCAACCGCCCGTTCCGACGCATATCGGTCGGTTATATCCCGCAAGAGCTTGGCATAGCCTCTTAGCTCCCCACTCTCGCCCTTGAGCGGGGTCAGGGTAAAATCGGCCAGGAATTCCGTTCCATCCTTCCTGACATGCCAGCGCTTCCCGGAAAGCCCGCCATTGGCGAGGCTCACCTGAAGGTCGCCTTCCAGACCCGCCGATGCCGCATCGTCTTCCGGTGAAAGAACCGCAGCGGATTTTCCCGCGATCTCCTCCGCGGTCCAACCCAGAACCCGTTCGGCACCCTTGTTCCAGATGGTCACCCGGCCTTCAGGATCGATCATAAAAATGGCGTAGTCGGTGGCGCCTTCCACCAGCAGCCCTAGCTCCTCCGCATATTGCCCGGCACGGTCGGCCTCCGTGGTCGCTGCGCACAGGTGCTTGACGGCCTCATGGCTTGCCCTTCGCATCCGACCGGCCAGCAGCACGATGCCAGAGCAAACAAATGCGAAAGTGCCGAGGTGAACGGAGTCTCCAGTGCTCATCGCTCCGTCGGCAGCGAAATGGAAATAGCCATATGTCATGGCCAGCAGAGCCGCGAGAATTGCTGGCCCCATGCCCACATAGAGCGCGCAGAGGAGCACCGGCAGGGTGAAGATGACGAAAGGCGCTCTTTCCCCCAGCCAAGGTTCCAGCAATGACCTGGCCAAAAGCGAAAGCGCAACCGTCAGGAGGGCCACGCCATAGCCGTAGACGAGCGGCACCCGGCCGATTTCCGGTACACGATCCCGCAGCCGGAATTTCAGCATGTCCACCTCATGGCTACGAAGGCTAGCCCAGGAATATCATGCTGTACAGGAAGGTTGATAGGCCGAAACTAACGGCCCCCGTCAGAGGGCCCCGTGGCAATGCTTGTATTTCCGGCCCGATCCGCAGGGACAGGGGGAATTACGGCTGATGTCCAGTCCGGCATAGGGATTTTCCTCCTCAACCCCCTGCCCTTGCCGGACAATTGGAGGAGGCAGGGTGGTGGTGACATAACCGCCCCCCCGATCGAAATCGGCCGTGTCGTCGTCGCCTGTCAGCGGGTCGATATGACTGGTAATGAAGTCGGGAAGCACGGGCAGTTCGGGCAATTCCGGCTCTGCCACGCGGAACTGGGCGCGCGCGATGGTGCGAGTCACATCCTCGCGGATATTGCCGAGCATCCGCTCGAACAGCGCAAAGGCTTCCTGCTTGTACTCGTTGATTGGGGTTTTTTGTGCATAGGCCCGCAGATGCACAACCTGCCGCAGCGCATCCAGCGTAGCCAGATGCTCCTTCCAATGATGGTCCAGCGCCTGAAGAAGGATATTCTTCTCCACCATGCGCCAGTTCGCCTCATCGATGGATGCAGCCTTCTCAGCCACGGCCTGATGAGCCAGATTGGCGATGCGCTCTTCGAGGAGTTCGGGTTCGAGCGCGTCTTCCTCCATCCAGGCGTCAATATCGGGTTCGAGATCGAGTATCTCTAGAACCGCGGTTTTCAGCCCCTCCACATTCCACTGTTCGGGATAAGTGCCTGCCGGACAATTGTCGGCCACGATGGCATTTACGGTCTCTGTCCGCATATCGGTGACGACGTCGTCCACCGTTTCTGCGTCCATGATATCGCTGCGCTGTTCATAAACGACTTTGCGCTGGTCATTCATGACATCGTCATATTCCACAACTTGTTTGCGGATGTCGTAGTTGCGCGCTTCGACCTTCTTCTGCGCCGTTTCAATCGCCTTTGACAGCCAGCGCGAGCCAATCGCTTCGCCGTCAGCCATATTCTTGTTCATCATGCGAGCGAACAACGTGTCGGGCCCGAAGATGCGCAGCAGGTCATCTTCAAGGCAAAGGTAGAAGCGCGACAAGCCCGGATCGCCCTGGCGGCCCGCGCGCCCCCGAAGCTGATTGTCGATACGGCGGCTCTCATGCCGCTCGGTGCCCAGCACGAACAGGCCGCCCGCCGCGAGCACTTCCTGCCGTTCCGCCTCAATTTCCTCCTTGATGCGAGTGATGGCCGCATCACGCTCGGGTCCCTCGGGCATGTCGCCCAGTTCATCCTCTACCCGGAAATCCAGATTGCCGCCGAGCTGAATGTCGGTGCCACGGCCCGCCATATTGGTTGCGATGGTGACCGCGCCCTTGCGCCCGGCCTGCGCAACAATATGCGCTTCTTTTTCATGAAGCCGCGCATTCAGGACTGCGTGCGGCACTTTCTCAGCCTTCAGATATTCCGAAAGCATTTCCGACTTTTCAATCGAAACCGTGCCCACCAGAACCGGTTGGCCCGCTTCCGATTTTTCCTTGATGGCGCGGGCAATCGCCTGGAACTTGTCCTTGGTGTTCTTGTAGAACTCGTCTTCCTCGTCCATCCGCTGCACGGGCAGGTTCGTGGGAATGGTGACGACGTTCATCTTGTAGATGTCGAAGAATTCCGCCGCTTCCGTCGCCGCCGTCCCGGTCATCCCAGAGAGCTTCGGATACATGCGGAAATAATTCTGGAAGGTGATGGATGCGAGCGTCTGGTTTTCGGGCTCGATCTGAACGCCTTCCTTGGCTTCAACCGCCTGGTGCAGACCATCAGACCAGCGGCGGCCTTCCATCATCCGGCCTGTGAACTCGTCAATGATGATCACCTTGTCATCCTTGACGATATAATCCGTGTCGCGCTTGAACATGACATTGGCGCGCAGGGCCTGGTTCACATGATGGACAACCTGCGTATTTTCAAAATCATAGAGGTTGGAGCCGATGAGGAGCCCGGCATCCTCCAGCATCCGTTCCACCTTTTCGGTGCCGTCCTCCGTCAGCGTCACGCTGCGCTGCTTCTCATCCTTTTCATAATCGTCCGCGGCGAGCCGCTTCACGACTTCATCGACCGAAATGTACAGCTCCGACTTGTCGTCGGTTGGCCCGGAGATGATGAGAGGTGTCCGCGCCTCATCGATCAGAATGGAGTCCACCTCGTCCACGATCGCGAAGTTGAAGGGGCGCTGCACCATCTGGGCACGCTCGAACTTCATATTATCGCGCAGATAGTCAAAGCCCAGTTCGTTGTTCGTCGCGTAGGTGATATCCGCATTGTACGCGACCCGGCGCTCATCCTCGCGCATGTTGGGGACAATCACGCCAGTGGTGAGACCCAGGAAGCGGTACACCTGCCCCATCCAGTCGCAGTCGCGGCGGGCCAAATAATCGTTCACCGTAACGACATGAACGCCCTTGCCCCCCAACGCATTGAGATACGTCGCCAGCGTCGCCACCAGCGTCTTTCCTTCGCCGGTGCGCATTTCGGCGATCTCACCCCGGTGCAGGACGATCCCGCCCACCATTTGCACATCATAATGACGCTGGCCCAAGGTCCGCTTCGCAGCCTCGCGTACCGTGGAAAAAGCTTCGGGAAGGATGTCGTCGAGCGTTGTGCCATTGGCAAGGCGTTCCCGGAAGATCTGCGTCTGTTGCCGCAATTCGTCATCGGTGAGCGCCGATACGGTGGGCTCGAACGCGCTGATCCGCTCGACAATCTTCATGACGGATTTGACGTAGCGGTCGTTGGACGAACCGAAAATCGATTTGGCGATCGCGCCGAGCATGCCTGATTCCTAAGCCTAGACGAAGGCGCGGCTTCCCGGCCGCCTTATATGGCCGAACCCCCGCGCAAACATGCGGTGCGATGTAAGTGGGGGCTGATGAATAGTCAATTGACGAGGCGGCAATGCTGCCCGGCCCCAGAGCCCTTTGGAGGATTGTTCCACAATTATGAGCTCACATCCCTTTTTCCGTCATTCCCGCGAAGGCGGGAATCCATCTCGTGACGTAAAATTAGAGGGGAAGGTCCAGGAAATCCTCGCATGAGTCCCTGAGGCTAAAGCTGGGTCGAGCGGGCGCTCGCTCAGGCCCCCTCACCCATCGTGCTGACGATAAGCTCCGCCCGCGACTTGACGCCGAGCTTCTGAAAAATGCTGTGCAGATGCACCTTGACCGTGCCTTCGGTGAGGCCGCATTTTTCAGCGATCATCTTGTTGCGCAGACCTGCGCGGATAAGTGCCGCGATCTGCTTTTCCCGCTCCGTCAGGACCTCGTGGGAGGACACCTTGTTCTTGGCGACGACGGAATGCAAAAGCGCTTGCTCCATGATCCCCGGATCGATCCGGTTCTCACTCGCGAGCACCGCCTGGATACAGGTCAGCAGGTCCTGCGGATCGCTTTCCTTGAGAACGATGCCGTTGATCCCCAGGCGAAGGGCCTCGATCGTCTGCTCCGGCTTGATGCTGACGGTGAGGAAGATCACAGGAACGTCATTGCCCTGTTCACGAATGGCCGAGAGGATGGCAAGACCCCCGCCGTCCTTCATGCTGAGATCCAGGATCAGCACATCGGGCGCCTCGGTCTGCAGCTTGTACAGCGCATCCTTCACTGACCGGGCGCAGGAGATGATCTGGTGGCCGCTGGTCCCAAGGAACTGCTGTAGCCCATCCAGAAACAGGGGATGATCGTCGACGATAAGGAGATTTGCCATTTTCAGACCCGCTTTTCCGCATGTTTTAACGGTATTCTTATGGATAATAGCGCTTTATCGTTAATATTGTCGAAATAGGCCGTTCCGCCAAGCATTTTCAGCCGCCGCGAAAGGGACTGCGACTGAATTCCGTCCATGCGTCCATGACCGTTTACCGGCTGATCCGCTTTGCTGTCATTGCGGAAGGCCATGAGCAGCGCATCATCCTGTAGGGCCGCCGCGATCGTGACCTGCCGCGCGGAGGCATGCTGAACGGCATTGGCCACAGCCTCCCGCACCAGAAACTCCACCTCGATTGCCGTTGAACGGTCAATATCCACATCCGGATGATCGACGCAGGCGTGGCAGTCGATATTCCACTGGGTCGAGAGCATCTCGGCACAGCTCGACAGGCTTTCGGCCAGGTTCTGCGACACGCCGTTCGTCCGCTTGCTTTCATTCAGAAGCTGACGGAGGCGGCCCTGTTCGGAAATGATCATGTCCTGCAATCGCTTCAGGTCATGCAGTTCAACCGAAGGAAGAAGCGTTTGAACCTTGGGCAAAAGAGTCGAAAAGCGGAGCCGCATCGCGGCCAAGGTCTGTAGCACGCTGTCATGCAAATCGCCGCTCAACGCGAGCCGCGCTTCGGAAAAGGCCCGGTTGCGCCAGGCATCCAGGAAGAAGGAGCGTTCAAAAAAGCTGTCGACGCTATCTGAAGCAAATTCGCAATGCGTCAGGAAATTGGGTGACCAGCCATGGCTGCACGCAATGAAGAACCGGCCCCGCAGTGCGCCCGCATTCACCGCAAAGCTCGCGCCCCGCTTATAACCTACTGTCTGATTGAGATTATCGACATAATCTGGGGCATTGGCGAATTTGAGGCCGCCAAAGCTGTTACGGAAGAACAGCCGGTCGGAATAGGACGTGAAGAGAAAGGGCGCTTCAAGGACGCTGGCCTGAAGCAGTGGGCGCATGGCTTCATCGGGAACGGGAAAAACCGGAGCGGCGCCAATTGTGAGATTGGCGCAATGCAGCGCCCGACTGTCCATGTCTTCCCAGATGAAGCAGACTTCACGCCCCCGGAAGAAAGCAAGGACCTGCTCCATCAGGAATTCCATGGGCGGATCGCTTAGATTTCCACCTGCGGCCTGAAGCTGGTCGCCCCAGCTCTTCACATGAGCCTGATAAAGATGCGATCCGATGACCGACAAGGCGATAAGGCTGCCAATGAATATCGCCGCGCTGTCGGTATAATCACTCGCCAGTTGGCGGGCATAATCTTGAGCCAGCGGCTCATAATGGTTCCGGAACAGGAAAGCCAGGATGAAGGTCAATGCCCCAATCGAGGAGGCGGTCTTACCCAGCCGCTCGTGACAGGCCCACAGCAGCAATAGACAGCCAAGGATCGCGGGCAGTTCCAACAGCCGGAACAAGACCACAAAGGTCACGCAGATCAGAAAGTCGATAAAAAGGACCAGCGGGCGGGCCAGCAATTCATAGCGCGTGAAGACCAGCAAGCCACCGAGACACAACAGGTTCCAGCCAGCATAACCCGCAACAGCCGCCTGGGCGATGCCCCGCATGGCGGGATCGAATTCCGCGAGCCGCGCCATTTCATTGGCGAGCGCTATGAGGAGAGCAAGTCTGGCAAGGGTAACGCTGATGATCGGCGAACGGCCAAGGTGGATCGTGCACTTTTCAGCGAACAGAAAGGGTATTCCCCCAATCTCCCTCAACGTCCCCTCCTGCCCGACTCGGAAACCCCCCGTTCCCAGAAACTTGCCTTTTACCAAACAGGGGCAAGGAAATCCATAACCTTTTATTGAAACCGCCTAATCAACCCCGATAAAATATTAACCATATCTAGCAATCTCAAGTAAACATTCGGCATCATTGCCCATTGAAACAGTATTTGGTTAATAAATATTTTTCCATGAATTGAACCTCATTAATTATTTCTGGTCCGAAATTATTAACTATATCTTGAGGATCAGACCCCTATAACAACGGTGTATCGTGCAAATTTGTCGACGAAGCGATTAAAGCCAATTTTCATTTCACCTTTTCTTAGCTGTTGAGGCACATCCTTGCCCCATGCAGCGAATTGGCTCCCCCCGGCTATTCAACAGGAAGCGGTCGATCCGGACCGGTGGCATCGCCATCCTCTTGACGGTGACTGTCATGGGTCCGGCGCCTGTCGCCCTCGCGGCTCCCTGCAGCACAACTATTGCCGGGGTGCAGCCTGCCGCAGGAACCAGCACCACTTTCACAAAGAGCGAAACCATATTGCAGGGGGCGACCAGCCGTCTGGAACAAACCCGCCTTCGCCAGGCCAAACAAGGTCAGCCCGCTCCAACCGCCGCACTGGCCATCCTTCGTCAGGCAGATTGCCCGGAGGCATCATCTAAGCCGGCAATTTTGGCGGAAGCGGGCAGCATCTTTGCTAAGGATCCCATCCGCCCCGGACAGCCGGATGTGTTCGGAAGCGTGGCTTTGCCGGTATCCCGCACCGCTCTTGATCAGAAATGGAGAAATGCCGCTGCGGGAACGCTGCCCGCTACAGGCCCCTGGGCCACTTTGATTGCGCAAAGCCGCTCACTCGCCCGGCTGGAGCAGATCCGGGCCGTGAACCGCTGGGTCAATGCACACATTTCCTATGTAGAAGATGCGCGCCTCTATGGCACAGCGGACCATTGGGCTCCGGCGGTTCAATCACTGTCGCGCGCTCGGGGAGACTGCGAGGACTATGCGATCGCCAAGATGCAGATCCTGCGCACCATGGGTGTACCGGCGAACGCCATGTTCCTGGTCATTGCCCGCGATCTGGTCAGAAGAGCCGACCACGCGATATTGGCGGTCGCGGTGGATGGCGATTTGCTGGTGCTTGATAATGAGACCGACCGCGTGCTCCCTACCTCGCAGGTCAGGGATTACCGCCCGGTCCTGACGTTCAACGCCAATGGACGCTGGACACATGGCTATAGGACCGCGCCATCCGCCGATAACCTGCGCTATGCAGCCTTGGACCGCTGACGAGCGGCGGCCCGCCTATCTTTCCTCCAGCGCCTCCGCACGGGCCTTCATGACCGGCTTCAGCAAGTAAGACAGAATCGACTTGCGCCCGGTTATGATCTCGACATCGCAGATCATGCCCGGAGTGATGGGCAGGCGCCGGTCGCCGGACAGCAGATAGGCGCGGTCGGTTTCTACCACGACGGAGAAATAAGCCTCCTTCGCAACCTCGTCATAGATGCTGTCTGCGGAAATCTGCACCACGCGGCCCGTCAATCCGCCATAGACGGAGAAATCATAGGCGGTGACTTTCACATTGGCGCGGTCGTTCACCTTGATGAATGCAATGTCGCTTGGTTTCACGCGCGCTTCGACCAGCAACTTGTCGCCAAGGGGCACGACCTGCATGATCTTCTGGCCCGCCTGCACGAAGCCGCCGACGGTGGTCACCTGCACGTCGTTCACGACGCCATCGACCGGAGAGCGCAATTCGGCCCGCTGCACCCGGACGGCTGCTCCCCGGAGAGACTCGCTATTGACGGCGATCTTCGTCTGAAGCTGACTGCGCTCGTTAAGCGCATCCTGGCGGAACTGATAATTGGCTTCGGCTGCCTGAGCCATGGCCTCACGAACGCCCGCGCTGGTGCGCGACACGCCCTCCCGCGCGGCCGCAAGGCGGCCCTGCAGATCGACAAGTTCGCGGCGGGCGGAGAGCAATTCGGTCTGCGGCACGATATTCTTGCGTGCCAGCGGCTCGATCATGTCCACCTGCCGCTGGGCCAAGGCAACGCTGCCCTGCAAGCTCGTGACGGTTGCCTGTGCTTCTCCTAACTCCCGGCGGCGCTGTTCCACAGCAGCCTGAAGCGCCGACTGCCGGCTCTGCAAGGCGGACCGGCGGACCGCCTGTAACCGGGCCTCCTCGGCACAAGCTTCCGACTGAACGCTGTCGCTCGAGGAACAGCTACCCGCCTGCCCCGACGCCTCGCGGGAAAGCCGGTCGGCGCGTGCGGAAAGCAGCTTGTTTTCTGCCGCGATCTGCCCAAGCTCAGACGCGGATTGGGTATCGTCGAGGCGGACCAGAAGCTGGCCCTTGCGAACATGCTGGCCGGACCGGACCAATATCTCCTTGATGGTCGCCGGCTCCGCACTCTGAACCATCTGCATCTTGCTGGACGGAATCACCCGCCCCTGCCCCCGCGTCACCTCGTCAACGCGGGCCAATGACGCCCACAATATGAGGAGCGCCACGGCAGCGACGCAGGCGAAGATCACGCTTTGCGCGCCATCGAGCGACCGCAGGCGGTTCATTGTCATGGCAGGGTTCAACATCATGGCGTAACCACCTCTGCGGATGTAACGGACTGCGCGGCATAAACCTTTGCCAGCGCACCGGAATTAGCGGAGGGCGCAGGAATGTTTGGTCTCCAGCCCTTGCTGACATCGACACGGCCGCCGACATCATTTTCAGTCCGGCGTTCAGGCAGGGCGGCGACCGCCGGATAGTCGATCTGCGGCTCTGCGATCGGGGCCGCATCGAACAGAGGTACGGCCTCGACGCCCGAATAGGCTTGAGCAAAGGCGTGGGGCATGCCCCAGCCACCCGGCCAGCGATAGAAGATATGGGCGCCAATCTGGGTGATCTTGGCCAGTTCCGGCGCCCAGCGCGGCAACACATAATTGGCGTGATAATGCGTCGCCAGCCCCACGGACCTCTCGACATAGCCATTGAGCGCGGCACGGGCGACCTGACGAGCCTCTGCCCAAGCCCCAGGCTCGGGCTTCCTGGCGAGCGCGCCATCGCAAGTGAAGCTGAACTGGCACACCGGCTGGCGCGCACCTTCATAAACGACACCGCAAACGCTGTGCGGAAATGCCGGGTGGCGCAGGCGATTGAGAACCGTCTGCGCAACCGCGCGCTTGCCCGCGAGCGGTTCGAACCCGGCCTCATAATAGATCGCCTGCGTCATGCAGAGCTCGGCATTCTGGCGCTCCGCTTCCGGCGCGCGGGCGACGGAGAAGGGCGCTGCGGCGATGATCTTCGCCTGGGAGAAGGGAAGCCTTTCATTGCTTTCGATGGCCGCGTCGCCTTCGCTTACCACCTGGCTGCGCGCCTCGTGGGTCAGCGCAACCAGCTTGCGATGAATGTCGGGATCGGGCGCCGTTTCCGCCGTCAGGGGCTGCAGCGTTGCACGAGCGGCCATATCACCAATATAGCCCAGCCCCATATAAAGGCCCGCCACGGTTGAAAGACCCAAAAGCCCAAGGGGCATGATGTTCACTTTATGCCAGGCGAAGTTCATGATGCGTTTCCAATGGCCTTGCCGGCCAGGGAAGAGAGGACCTTGTCCTTGGGCCCATCGGCGACGATCCGGCCGCCGTCGATCACGATCAACCGGTCCACGAGCGACAGCATGGCGTTGCGATGGGTCGACACCACAAGGGTTTGCTTCGGCATCAGCGCCTTTTTCAGATGCTCGATGAACATAGTCTCGGTGCCGCTGTCCATGGCGCCGGTGGGCTCATCCAGGAACAGCATGCGCGACGGCTCGACCAGCGCGCGGGCAAGAACCAGGAAGCTGCGCTGCCCCCCCGACAGGCGAGAGCCCCGCTCGCCGACCTGCATGTCAAAGCCGCCCGCGTCCCCCGCAAAGAAATGACCGGCGCCCGACTTGGCCAGCGCGTCGATCAGCCGCCGCTCATCCGCTTCCTGCGCTCCAAGCATCAGATTCTCGCGGATAGATCCGCTGAAAAGAACAGCGTCCTGGCCGACGAAGCGGAAGGCGGAACGGATCTCATGGGCATGATATTGGCGGCTGTCGAGCCCGTCTATGCGGATGGCACCATCGGTCGGCTGGTAAAGGCCGCAAAGAAGCCGGCCCAGGGTCGACTTGCCCGAGGCCACCCTGCCGATGATGCCGATCCGTTCCCCATGTGCGATCCGAAGGGAAATGTCGTTGAGCGCCGGAAGCGAGCTTTCGGGATAGCTGAAGCTCGCATGTTCGAGGGCGATATCCCCATTGCGGATTTGCGGCAGGATGCTCCGCGCTCCCCCTTGCCGCTCATCATCGAGCTCCATCATCCCCTGGAGACCTTCCAGCGTGGTGAACGCCTGCCGGGCGCGGGTGAAAAGGAAGGCGAACTGACCAACCGGGGCCAATGAGCGTCCCGCCAGCATCACGACCGCAATGATGGCGCCCATGGAAATGATGCCAGCATTGAAAAGATAAAAGCCGCCGATGATGAGGCTGATGCTGGTCGTTTGCTGGCAAAGCGACGCCAGATTGACGCTGATCGTGGTGAGGCGGCGAAGCTTTTCCTGCGTCTCCGCGCTCATTTCCGAATAACGCTGCCAGCGGCCAAGCATCCGCCCCTCCGCCCGGCAAGCCTTCAGCGTTTCAAGGCCGCCGACCGCCTCCACCAGCGCTGTATGCTGCAGCCCTGCGTCTGCCTGAGCCTCCAGCGACGCCTTGCCCATGGCCTTTTGCAGCGCGAAGCCGGCCGTCCCCATGATTGCCATCGCAACCAGCGGCACCAGCGCCAGCCAGCCAGCGATCAGGGTGATGAGCGCCAGGAACAGGAACAGGAAGGCGAGATCAACGACCAGCACCACCGTCGTCGAGGCAAAAAAATCCCTCACCTGCTCAAATTCGGAAACACGGCGAACGAACGCGCCGGTGCTGCCCTTGCGCGAAGCCAGCGGGATGTTCAGCAGCTTTTCGAACAGCTTCTGGGACAGGCGCGCATCCAGCTTGCGGCCGGTTTCGTCGATCAGCCGCGCACGGGCAATGCGCAAGCTGAAATCCATGGCGAAGGCCATCGCGACACCCAGAGCCAGTACCCACAGGCTTGATGTCGCCTTGTTGGGGATGATCCGGTCATAGACATTCATCGTGAAAAGCGGCAGGGCAAAGGCCAGCAGATTGATGATCGTCGCCGCCGCGATCACAAAGCCGAAGGATTTCCGGACGCGCCATACCTCCTGCCAGAACCAGTGCTTCTTTGCCTGCTGGTCCCAGGAGAGTTCGGTCGCCCTTTCCTTGCGGTGGTCGGGCCAGACCGCGATTGCGTCGCCGCCGAAAACATCTTGAAGCGCATCCCTTGGGGTCCATAGCGTCTCCGCCCGGCCGGGAATGAAGAGCTTGACGTCGTCGCCTTCAATATCCAGCAGCACAACGGCACGGCCATTGGCGAGCTTCAAAAGCGCCGGAAGATGCTTTTTGCGCCATTTGGCAAGCGGCCGGACCACCGGTTCGCAGCCAAGGCCAAGCTGGTCGAGCGCCGCCTCCGCCTGATGGAAAGGCAGGCGCCCGTCTTCGGTCAACGAAAGCCCCGCCCGAATGACCGTCGGGGAAGAGGGCCGGTCATAAACCGCCGCGATATGCGCCAGGCAATCAAGAACATCGTCATTGCTGCGATGTCCCAGTTCCTGACCGGCCCACTCCCCCAGTTTCATCCTATTTCTCCACCCCCCGGGCCAATTCAGCGCGGATAGCGCCGGCGGTGCAGTTCAGCCGGTTCCGTATCGGGAACATCGAACCGCTCACGAGCATAGGTCTTGGCGCCCGACGGCGGAGTGACGCCCAGCGTCGCCATCAGATTGTCGGTCGCCGCCAGGATCTGATATTCCGCGAAGAGCTGGGCGAGCCGTGACGTTTCCGTCCGCACCTGCACATTGAAGCGGGTGTTCTGGGAATCGAGCACGTCGAGCAACGAGCGGCGGCCGACATTGAACTGTTCCCGGTAGGAAAGCAGCAGATCGTCCGACACCTTGCTCTGCTGTTCAAGATCGGCAAGACGCGCGCCTTCGCTCTGCCAGCGGTTCCAGGCCTGCCGCACTTCCTCCTCCGCTTCGCGCGTCAGTTGGTGCAGGCGGAAGCGGGCTTCGCTTGCGCGGCGAGTCATTTCCTGAACCTTGGCGCGGTTGATGCCGCCATTGTAAAGGTCCCAGGTCACAACGACCCGCGCCTGCAGGTCATTGGTGTTGCCACGAAAACCGTCGAGATCCTCGCCGACCCGGCCCCGCCCCTCCAGCGAAACGCGCGGCCCAAGCTCAGCTTCGGCCTTGTTCACCACCTGATAGGCAGCGTCCACGTCAGCCTGGGCTTCACGCACCTTGGGGCTGCGGTCACGAGCAGCGCCGATCGCGTCGGCAAGCGTCGCGGGCAGGGAAGCGCGCGGCGATTGCGGCATGGCCACTTCGCTGATCGGGATACCCGTCAAAGTCAGGAAGGAAATCGCGGCGTTGTTCAGGTCTTCCTGGGCCTCCGTCTTGCGGATCTTGGCGGCCTGAAACCGTTCCTCGGCCTGCTGCTGATCGGCGATGCTGATAGAGCCCGAAGACACCCCTTCCCTCAGGTCGTTCACCAGAAGCTGATGGAAGGTGACATTGTCCTCCGCCGCGGCAACCACGCGCTGCTGCAGCATATAGTCAAGATATTGGCGGGCGACGTTGAGGGCGATGAACTCCGACCGTTCCTCGACCCGAAGCGCCGCGCCATCAGTGCGCGCGGCCTGGCGCTTCAGCTCTGCACTGCGCGAACCGGAGTCGAACAGGACCTGTTCGCCGAAAACGCTGGCTTCAAGCGGATAAAGCGTCTGGTCTTCGAGGTTCAGCGCGCGGCGCGTGCGGTTCTCCAGCCTGCGGACGCCCGCCGAGCCTTCAACCGAAATGCGAGGCAGGAACAGGCCTTGCGCCTGATCCCGCTCGAACTCGATCGCTTCCTTGTTCTGGATCGCCTGGTTGATTTCCGGATGGGAATCCACCGCGGCCTGCACCGCGGTCTTCAAGTCCACCATTTCAGCATGGGCGGCAGTCACGCTCAGAATGAGAGCACCGGGGACCGCCAGGAGCCATTTATGCTTTTTGCCGACAGTCATCTTATTCGCCTCCCATAACCTGGCCGCCTGTGACGGCGACAATTTCCACCCGGCGGTTCTGGGCCTCGCGTACCCCGTCAGCAGTCTCGATCATTACCTGGCTCTCGCCCCGCGCCTCGGTGGCGACGTCGCCGGAAGCGATGCCGGCCTGAGCCATCATGGCCGCGACATTGGTGGCGCGGCGCGTGGAAAGACCTTCATTGTAGAGGTCGGTGCCCGACTTGTCGGTGTGCCCCACGACATTGAACTTGGTCCAGCCGCAAGCCGCGCGTTGATCGGCGATCTGGCTTATCGTGCCGCCCGCTTCGGGAAGGGGCGCGTCAGCGTTCCAATCGAAGAAGACCAGCGCCTTCATTTCCGGCGGGCAGTTCGCTGATGCGCTTGGAGCTCCCGGCATGGCCGGAGCAGGCGGAGGCGCGGCGAGACGAGCGGAGAATGCATCGCAGCGGTTGACGCTGTCCTCATCCACCTTGCCGGATTTCAGGAAACCGAGCGCGATGCCGCACTGTACCTTTGCCTCCGACGCCCAGGTAAAGCGCGCATCTTCGCCCCGGCGCACATCGTCGGCGCGAGTGGCGGCGAGCGCCGCATCATAGCGGGTCCGCACTTCGCCCTTAAGTTCGCTCTTGCCCAGATCCAGAAGCGGCGAGCGCGTGACTGCGTGGGCGGCCGGTGCGGCCATGAGCAGTGGTGCCACTGTCACGGCTGCCATGCCTAGCAGCAAAATCCTCATTTCTTGTCCCCCTGTCATATGCAGATCAATGCGTCTTCATCATGCATGCGTGGTTGCGGCGACGGCGTCATGGCTCATCATCGCTAGATCGAAGTGGAAAGCGGGCGCCGCCAAGGCGAAGTCGTGCACCGTTTCGGTGACCGGTGCAGCGACGGGCTGCCCCGCCGGTTGCTCAACCTGCGGCAGGGCATCGAGCAAGGCGTCGATATTCGGGCCATCGCTCACGCCACCTGAAAGCGCATCCGCCAGGATCGCAGGCAGAGCCTCCGGCGCTTCGGGTGCCGCTTGTTGCTCTCCTTCGGCCACTTGCGCCGCCGCGATCATCATGGGCGTCAGGTCGACCGGCATCGGCGGAGGCGGAGCATCGGCCGTTACCGGTTGGTCGTCCTGCAATGGCGTGGAGCTCTCGGTTGCATGCCCATCACCGGCCGGCGCGCTGAGCGAGCTTCGGTCGTCTTCGGCCTCCGGCTGCACCTGGTGGCTCTCGTTCGAGGGCAAGGTGCTTGACGACTGATCGCCGGAAGATCCAGCGAGCAATGAGCTTTCTTCAGCCGGTTGATCCGTGACCGTTGGCGCCTCGCTGCTTTCCGCGGGCGCGACAGCGGCCACATCCTGACCTTGCTCGGCGGTCGAGGTGTCGCTGCCGGAAGTTTCAGCCGCAGCCTGCTCGACCGTCGCAATCAGGCTAGCCGCAACCAGCGCCTGATTAAGGCCCGTATTGAGCAGCGCCCTTTCATCCTGCTGCGCACTCGTGGTGCCACTGGTCGCAAAGCTGACATCCGCAATAGTGCGGGTTTCGCCATTGACGGTATAGGTCGCCTCACCATGCACCAGCACGTCGCCATTGGCGGCCATATGGCCCTGACCGTCGGAGACGAGATCGATGCTGCTGATGCCAAGAGCCGTCAGCGACTGATATTCGCCAGCCTCGACAACGCCGTTGCTGTTGCCGTCCTGCCAGACGCCAAACTCCGTAAAGGCAGCATCGGCGGCCGTGAAAAATTCGTCGCCATTGCTGTCATAGGCAAGGCGGACGCCCTCCAGATCGGTCGTCGCTCCCGCTGCATCGTCGGCAAAGACGATGTCATAGCTGCCGCCAATGGCATGGGCCAGCAGACCGTCATCCGGCGCAACCCAGGCCGTCTGCACCTCGCCCGAGCCATAGTCGTAAGTGACTCCGGCGGTAAGGGAGAGATATTCGACGCCGTCATTGTCGAGGTCGAGGGCGACAGGGAGCCCCGCCGGATCGAGCGTAACCGTCAATTCCGTCGCGGCGGTTTTGTCTCCGTCGGAGTCTGTGACCGTTACCGAGAAGTTCAGTTCAAGCGGCTCTTCCGAAACGATCGTTTGGGAAATGCCGATATTGACGATCTTGGTGACGTCCTGATCGGACGTCAAATTGCTGAACGCAACCAGCGTTTGACTCGCAAGACCACCATTGTCCCCGACCGTTCCGTTCAAATTATATCCAGAACCGGTAAGCCCTTCCGTGGAAGAAACCACCTGCATGCCGACGATGACATAATCTACGGTATCGGTGGAAAGCCGATAGTCATTGGGTTCGATGACAAGGACAGCGTCATCATTGTCAAAGGTAAAGCTATAACCCTGCGGCGCCCCCGTGTCTTTCGTATAAAAATCGCCATGATCAGCAATCATTGTCCGGTAGATAACGGTGCCGGGATTTGCTGGATCAACGAGTTTCAAAACAACAACAAAATCTTCAGAATTACCAAATTGGTCAATTTGAAGGAATACAGAATCTGCAGTTGCCTTGGGTTCGTCTACCGCGACAAGATCTCCCCCAGGATTGCTCTGGTAGAAGTTGATGTCCAGAATGTCTTTTTGGGCTATCGTATCGCTGGCAACGCCATTTGATGTCTGGCTGATGGAAACATAGCTGACAGGGGCACTGAACGAGCCATTAGCGCCTCCCGAATAGGCCATCGGACTCGCATTTGTTCCATGATAGCCGCTAAATTGCACGAAGAAGCTATCGGATAGCTTTGAGACCGATACCTCCTGCTGTGATTGCGTGTTGAGGTTATCTTCAGCATCATAGCCGGTAATGGAAATCGCCTGCTTGGTCTGAACAAAGGACGTGAACTCGATCGGCTCGGAGATCGTGACCGAGTAGGAGTCATTGGCCGGGTCAAAGGCGATAGTACCGTCGATTTCCTTCGACTGTACGCCAGCGGTCAGCGGATCGCTGTCATAGGTGAAGGTGAAGCCATAGGTGACCACCCCGCCCACATTGCTGACAAAGGCCGGCTGCTGAGTGATCGTGATCGGATCATCGCCAATCGCCCCTGACGAAAGCGCCACATCGAGATATGTGTCCGGATTGGTTCCGCCCACATATCCGTCCGCTCCGATGTCGAATGCAAACGTGCCGTTCGCGACCAGCGTTGCGTCGAACGCGGCGTCGGTCGAAGCCGTTACAACCGGAACATCGTCCACAACATCAATCGTAATCGTGCCGGTGACGGTGTTCCCATTGGCGTCATGCGCGGTATAGCTAAAGCTTTCCACACCGCTTGCGGTCTCCACACCGTCATTGGCGTGCGGGAGATTGTCCACCGGCGAGGTCAGAGTATAGCTGTAGGTCCCGTCTGCATTGAGCTGGAAAAAACCATGCGTGCCAGCTTGGCTATAAGCGGTATAGCCAGTTGCCCCGGCCACGGCCAGCGTACCGGTCGCCGTCTCGGTCGTCAGCGAGGGGCCGCTGCCCGTCACCGTTCCATGGCCTAGATCGCTGCCGCTGGTGGTCGTATCGAGCGCGGCTTCATAGACGGTCTTGGTCTGGTCATTGGCAAGCAGAGTCACATCCGCCAGGTTGATGGTCAGAGTGGTCGTCGACTTGTCGCCGTCACCGTCCGCCATCGTGTAGACGAAGGTGTCCGTCGCATTTGACGAAATCGCATTTGCATTCGCCTGATAGGTGTAATGGCCATCAGCGTAGAGCGTCAGCGTGCCATATGCGCCAGTGACGGCGACGCCGACATTCCCAGCAACGGGGTTGGCCGTGTTGCTGCCGGCGGTCACGCCGACGACTGCAGCGCCCCCGGATGCGAGGCCATCGGCTCCGGCAACGTCATTGAACAGGACACCTGCCTCCGCGTTCACGGTCAGCAAGGCACCCTCTGTCACTTTGCCGCTGTCAGCAACGGCTTCGGGAACATCGTCCACGATCTTGATGGAAAGGAGGTCCGTGGCGCTGTCACCGTCCAAATCCTTGAGCGACACCGCGAAATTCTCGAACAGGGCGTTTTCGCCATTCCCTGAGCCATGTGACTCTGCGGCAGCCAGCGTATAGGTGTAGGTCACCACGCCCGTGGAGGGATCATAGTCCGTAATCGACAGTATATTGCCAAGACCGGTAGTAAAACTGGTCGCCGTGAACGTGCCGTTGACGATGATCGGATGCCCGCCAACAGAAAGGTTCGCGATCCCGTCCGGAGCGCTGATCGTAAAATCACCCTGCTGGGTGAGCGATTCCTTGCTGGTGTCCGTCCCGGTGGGAAGATCGTCTTCATCAACCGATGCATCGCCGCCATTTACGGCAGACGTCAGGTTGGTGATGCGCACCGGATCATTCGTACCTGTCAGCGTTACGGTCAACGTCGCCGTATCCGTGTCGCCGTCCTTGTCCGTCAACGTATAGCTGAAGCTGTCGGTCAGCTTTGCGTCCGGTGCCAGTGCATCGATCGCTGCCTGTCCGGCGGCCGTAAGCGTATAGGTTTGCGTCCCATCCGGGTTGAGTGTCAGATTGCCATAGGTGCCAGCAAGGCTGGTAAAGTCCCTGCTGCCGGCGCCATCAGCCCCAGGCGCGTCATTGCTGTCCACGTCGAAGGTGACGGAGGAAGCACCGCCTTCCGTCAGGCCAGTGCTATCATTGTTCGCAACCGGACCATCATCCTTAAAGCTCAGCTTGTCGGCGATGTTAACCGTGGCCGTAGCCGTGTCGCCATCGCCATCGGTCACGGTAGCGGTCAACGTGATGAGGTTGGCGGCTGCCAGCGACTTCGCATCGTCATGATCGGCGGATGTCGAGCCATCCACATCATGAGCAACGGCTCGCCTCTGATCGAGCGAGACCTCGCCTGCGCCATTCTCGGAAACCACAAACACGAGTTCGTGAGTGGTTTCAGTACGGCCGATGACCTGCCCTCCTTCCAGGCTGAGCACGACGGCTTCACCGGTAAGGCTGTCAATAAGACCCGTCGCGCCCTGGTTGATACCCAGAGTGTAAACGACGCTCCCCGCGCCATCTGCACCGTAACCCGACGTGAAGACATTGACGAAGCTGGCGCTTGCATCAACCGAAAGATCGCTCTCATCCACCGTCAGTGATGGCACCGCGCCGGTTGCTTCGATCGACGGCACATCGTCGATAATATTGATCGTGATCGTGCTTTTCGCCGTGTTGCCGTTGGCGTCCGTCACTTCAAATTCGAAGGTCTCGGCGCCATTCACCGGCAGAGCCCCATCGTCGGCGGTCACCCCGTCGACCGGGCTGTTGAGCGTGTAGCTGTAGCTGCCGTTGGAATTGAGCGTCAGTGTTCCATATTGGCCTGCACCGTCGCCGGTAAGGGCAAAGGTGAAGGGACCGGTTCCCCCGCTCAGATTGTCCGCCAATGTTCCGGTTGCGGTCTCGGCGGCGCTGCCGGGATTGCTGCCGATGCCATTGAGGGCGGCCTCATCCACGGTGGCGTTTTCGGTCCTCGCGGCAAGCCCGGTGTCTGCGACGTCAATTGTCAGCGTTGCAGTTGAATGGTCGCCATCGCCATCCTCGATGGTATAGACGAACACGTCCGACGCGCCTTGGGCAGGCACGGCATTCGGTTTGGAAGCATAGCTGTAGCTTCCGTCGGCGTGCAGCGTCAGCGTGCCATAAAGCCCCACAATGGCGGTATCGACGCCACCAATGACCTCACTGGTGGTGTCGTTTCCTGCTGCGCGCACGCCGACGACGCCGCCCCCCGCGGCGAACCCATCTGCTCCCGGTACGTCATTGAGAAGAACGCCGGAGGCCTTCTCCACAAAGAGCGTTGCGCCTTCATCTACATTGGCCGTGTCCGCTACGGCCTCGGGAACGTCATCGACAATGGAAATTACGAGCGGTTTGGACTGCGCCTGGCCGTCCGCGTCGGTCACGGTGACCGTGAAACTGTCCGTTACATTGTCGCCAGTGCCGTTGTCGGTGACCTCATAGCTGTAGTTGATCTGACCGTCGGTAACGGTGACCTTCAATATGCCATGCTCGCCGGCAATCGGCTGATCAGCCTGCGTGATGATTGTGCCGTTGATGCTGATGACGGCAGGACCGTCCGGCGCTGAGTAAGTGATCGTGCCTTCTGTCAATTCGACTTCGGCGGGCTCATTGGAGCCTTCGGGCTCTTCACCACGTTCGCCGAGGCCCGATTCATCCACCACCGTGCCGGGCTCACCAACTTGCGGTATGGAGATGATGCTGACCGGGCTGTTGCCGATCTCGATCGTCAGCGTGGCCGACGACAAATCGCCATCGCCGTCCCTGATGGTGTAGGTGAAGACATCCGATACGCCGCCCGGCGTGCCTTCATTGCGGACATAGGTGTAGCTGCCGTCGGGATTCAGCGTCAGGACGCCGAATTGGCCCTGTATGGGAGCGCTGACTGTCCCGGCGTTATTCAGGTTGGTTCCGGTGGCACCGGCCGCGACGCCGGCGACCTGCGCGCCATCCGCACCCTGCGTGTCAACGCCCGCGACGCCCGATGCCGTGCCGCTGCCTGTGAGGACATTGCCGCTCTCCGGGCCATAAGTGCCAGCCGCGACGCCGTCCGTATCGGCGCGGGCCGTGGGAGCATCATCTACGATCGATATGGTCAAGGTAGCGGTGGCCGTATCGCCGTCGCTGTCAGTCACGATGACGGTGAAGATGTCCGGCTGGGCCTCGCCCGTCACATTATCGGACAGCATGTAGGAATAGCCGATCTGGCCGTCATCGATGGACGTAATGGTCAGCAGTCCGCGCCCGGTGGTGATTGTCTGCCCTACAGCAGTGATGGCCGTGCCGTTGATCGTCACCACGGCGGGGACATCGGCCGCGCTGAAGACGATCGTACCGCTTGTGGTTTCCGAATTGGCCGCCTGATTGGACCCGGCGGGCTCATCCCCGCGAGCGGGCAAGCCGGCTTCATCCACGCTGTCGGTGACATCGGTCGCCCCTGCCGGAAAATCGCTGGTCACGATCTGGATGGCCGGCGCGGCATCATCATCCTCGTCCGCCACGACAGGAATGATTTCCTGTTGCTCGGGCAGGGAAAAGGCCAGTTCCGTAGGCGGAAGCAGATCGCCAAGATCAAAGGGATCGCCAATGTCGCCCTCAGCAGCGGAAAAATTGCCGCCGGAGCTTTGGGGAGAGCCAGCCGCAGGTTGCGGTTCATTCCCAATCAAAAGAGCTGCAATGTTGGCGGGCGGCACCTGTACGCCGTCGATAACGAGTTGGGGCACGAAGACCGCCCCGTCCAGGATGACCATCTGCGTGCCGTCAGGCAGCGTGACGATCAGATCCCTTCCAGCAATCTTGATGTCGTCAAGATTGACGCCTTCGGGCAGGACCACGGGACCGGCGGCAGCGGATACAACCTTCGCATCTGCAGGCATCGGCATCCGCCCTGCCTGTGCGGCGGCCAAGGCCTGCACTTCGGAAGTCGCGGCATATTGCGGCGACAGGCCGTCATCGGCCACCCGGCCGTCATTGCGCTCGATGTCCATTTTCCCACCCCTTAGTTCCGCGAAGCGGCAACTCGGAATGGCGTAAGAACGGGCGACTAATCGTGACGAGGGCGTGCGATCACCCCGTCAACACTGGTCGGCGCGAAGGCGGTCTTTGACCTTCCTTCGTTCCCTCCACTCAATCCGACTTGCATGGAAGTGCCAGGCCCCCCCGACGCTTCGCACAAAAGCGATATTAGCCAGCGCCCCGAGCGGCCAATAACAAATCCCTAATATTGTATTAACCGGAGGGAGTCATCTCCAATTAGGGTTAACGGTCGGAATCGGCAGAAAATTTTTCCCAAGAATCCTATGATATATGACGTTAGATATAGTTTATTTTCGATTTACTATATCATGCGTTCTAGTTGCTATAGAACAGCCCCGCCCGACGAACGCATAACCTCTGCTGCGAAAACCAGCATAATCCATGAGTCGCATGCGCAATGGCCGACCTAATCATTTAGATTATGACCAAGAGTGCTATACTGCTATTTCGTTAATTCGTATCGGTGCCGCAAACGACTTCGCAGACTTCAGGCGGCTTTGCCCCTCAACATAATTGGAAAAGCGGCAAAATCAGGCGCCGTTCGCACCCGAGAGATGGCCGATCATGCGGTCGCGCAATGTGTCCAGCGGGATGCGGGTCACTGCCCCTCCCATGTCAGCGGACCTCAAGACCTCCGCGAGGCAGGTCTGGCGCTGACCCAATTCATCAAGGCCCTGCAATGCGGGTAAATGCCGCTGCACCAGATGGGGATCCAGGCATAATGTCATGCCGAGCTGCTCCAGGCATTGCCGGGAAGCCTCCAGCTCGGCAGCGATCGCACGAAGCACCGCAAGATCATCCGTGGCCGCATCGGCCGCGGCGGTAAGGTTCCCATCCTGCTTCATGGTCAGGCAGCCTTCGCAAGGGTTCCTGCGGCGCCAAGAGCGGCGGCTGCGAGCCCGTCCAGCGGCAGTTGCTGTTCAACCGCGCCCTGCGCAACGGCGGCCCCGGCGGCCTCATAGACCATGCAGCTATCCTTGTCCTGGGCGAAAGTCTTGCCCCCCGCTCCACGCAATGCCTTCAGACCATTGGCGCCGTCACGGCCCATGCCGGTCAGGATCATCCCAATCCCATTTGCTCCAGCGGTCTTGGCGATCGTCGCGAACAGAAGGTCCGCTGATGGGCGGAAGCCCTGGACCGGATCATTGCCGAGCAACCGGATGGAGGCCTCGGGCCAGCGGTCGATCACCGCATGCTTTTCGGGATCGGCAACAACATAGACGGTACCCTGCTCCAGCTTCACGCCATCGGTGGCAACCACCACATTGGGCTTGATCTTGTCATTGAGCTTGGCGGTGAACGGCTCGGCGAAGCCTGCTTCCATCTGCTGCAAGACAATGGTCGGCGGGCAGTTCGCAGGGAAGGAGGCCAGCAATTCCGAAATGGCTTCCACGCCGCCGGTGGAGGCGCTCATCGCGACCAGCTTTCCATTCCATTGATAGGCGCGTTCCGAAATGGCGGCAGCGGCGGGAGCGGCCTCCTTGGCGGTCTTTGCCTTCACCTTGCCGCTTGCCGCCGCGATGACCAGCTTTCCGAGCTTATCGACGATCTTGTCGAATTCGGCCGGGGTTGCCTGCTGGGGTTTGGGAAAGCAGTCGACGGCTCCCAGTTCCAGCGCCTTGAATGAGGTCTGGGCCCCCTTCTGCGTCAGCGTGGACAGCATCACCACCGGCATGGGCTTGCTTGCCATCAGCTCTTCCAGGAACTCAAGGCCGCTCTTGCCGGGCATCTCGACATCCAGCGTCAGGACATCCGGCTTCAGCTCAGCGATCATGTCGCGGGCTTCATCGGCATTGGCGGCGGCGCCGACCACGGCGATCCCCTCGGTCCGTTCCAGCACATCGGTAAAAAGCGCGCGCATGGTGATGGAATCGTCGACGACCAGGACCCGTGTACTCATTTCTGCTTTCCCCTGTGCACTCTGCGGACGCTAAACTTCAATCGGTCAGGCGGCTTCGGCGGTGATCATATGCCGGGCTTCCGCCGCCAGATTGTCGAGCGACAGCACCATCACCATCCGGTCCTCCACGGCCACCAGCCCTTTAAGGAAAGCCGACGCGCTGTCGGTCGAAAGGCTGGGAGGCGCCTGCATTGCTTCTTCATCAACAGTAACGATGTCGTTAACGGCATCGACGATCAGGCCATGAAGCTGCTCGGCGATACGGACCACAATGATCACGTGGCGGCCGGTAGGCTCGGTAAGGCCCCAGCCGAGGCGAGCGGCGAGGTCGATCACGGGCAGCACATTACCGCGAAGGTTAATGACGCCCCGCACATAATCGGGAACGTGGGGAAGCAGCGTGGTTGGCGACCATGCGCGGATCTCGCGGATGGCCATGATGTCGACGCCCAGAAACTGTTCGCCGATCTGGAAGGTGATAAGCTGGCTGGACATGATTTGGCCCCCTCTACTTTTGATTTTAATGACAGACGCGGCGGACAGCGGCGGCTAGCTTTGCCGGATCGAAGGGCTTCACGATCCAGCCGGTGGCGCCTGCCGCACGAGCGCGTGCCTTCTTCTCCTCCGAACTTTCCGTGGAGAGCACCAGGATCGGCCGGTCGCGGTGGCGGCCATCGGCGCGTACAGCGTCGATCAGGCTGAAACCATCCATGCGGGGCATGTTGATGTCGGTGATGATCATGTCCGGCGTGTTCGCTTTCAGCCAGTCAAGCGCAGCCACGCCATCCTCAGCCTCGGCCACCTCATAGCCATGTTCAGTGAGGGCGATGCGCAACAGCATCCGCATGCTGGGGCTGTCATCGACCGTCAGTATCTTTGTTACGGCAGTCATGGGTTTCTCCGTTGTCAGAACAGCTCGACGTCGCCGACGGACGCAGCTTGAGTGATGATCGGCCTGATTTCGGCCGGTACTTCCTCGGCAAGGACGCGGCATCTGGCCTGCCCCTTGACCGCGCGGAAATCGACACGCCGGGCCGCATTCCCGCCCAGGTTGCTGAAGGTCAGCGGAATGCCGTCCCGCGCCAGGAAATCGATGGCGAACCGCGCATTGGCGGACCCGATCTTCTGCATTCCAGTGTGCATGTTCGCACCGCCATAAAGATGCGCCTTCATCCGCCCGCGAGCCGCACCCGCCTTCAGCATCTCGTTGATCAGCAGTTCCATGGCATAGGCGCCATAGCGTTCGGACTGCTCGCCAAAGGCCAGTTCGCCGCCGCGCGGTTCGGACAGAAGAAAATGGTTCATTCCCCCCACGCCCGCGAGCCCGTCGAACAGACAGGCAGCGACGCAGCTTCCCAGGACCGTCGTCAGGACCACAGCCGGATCGGTGGTGACCTGGGTCGTCCCCTGGATGACATTGATACGCCTTTCAGATGGCCGGGCGTCGGCGGCGCGGGGGCGGGTCAACAATGACATTTTGCAATGACCTGTCCGGCAATAGCCGAGAGCGGCAGCACATGGCTGGCCGCCCCCATCTCCACCGCAGCACGGGGCATGCCGTAAACTACGCAACTATCCTTGTCCTGGGCAAAAGTGTCGCACCCGGCACTGCGCATTTCCATGAGGCCGCGCGCCCCATCGCTGCCCATGCCGGTCAGGATGATGCCGACTGCACGAGAACCCATGACCTTGGCCACCGAGCCGAACAGCATGTCGACGCTCGGCTTATGCCCGCTCACGGGCTCGGCATCGACCATCCGGCAATAGCTCCGCTGGGCCGAATGGATCGTAAGGTGACTGCCGCCCGGAGCAACATAGACATGACCATTTTCCAGGAACTGATCTGGCTGCGCCAGCACCACCTTGGCAGGGCAATGGCTGTCGAGCCGGGAAGCGAGCGCGCCGGAAAAGCTTGAGCCGATGTGCTGGACAATCAGCGTCGGCGGGCAGTTGACCGGCCAGCCCTGAAGCAACTGGATCAGCGCCTCCACACCTCCGGTGGACGATCCGATGGCGATGACATTGCCATTGGGCCGGAACTCCGCTTGCGAGCGCGCGACGGGCTGCTTCGGTTCCAGACGGCGGATCCGGCTGCGCGCAGCCTGGCGCACGATATAGGACAGCTCATTGTCGTTGAACGGCCCCTGGGGCTTTGCGTAGCAGTCCACTGCACCAAGCTCGAGCGCCCGCATCGTGGTTTCGGCGCCCTTGTGCGTAAGGCCGGAAATGACCACCACCGGCGTTGGCCGCAGGGTCATGATCTTTTCCAGGAAGTCGAGACCGCTCATACCCGGCATTTCGATGTCCAGCGTGACCACGTCAGGGTCCAGATCCTTGATGAGTTGCCGCCCCTCCAAGGCATTGGCGGCAACACCCACGACCTCAATATCTGGATCGCGGTTCAGGCTGGCGCTCAGCAGCGCCCGCATCGTGGGTGAATCGTCGACGACAAGTGCTCTTACAGTCATGCGCCGTGCTTTCTGTAGATGGTGGGGCCGACCGGTTCGCAGACCTGCGCGCCCGATCCGACAAGGCGCTCGCTATGGCCGATGTAAAGGAAGCCACCGGGCTCCAGCACCTCGCAGAGACGCTGGAGAAGCTTGGCCTTGGTCGGTTCATCGAAATAGATCATGACATTCCGGCAGAAAATGACGTCGAACATGCCTTTTAACGGCCAGTTCCCGAGGAGATTTAGCTGCCGGAAGCGAACCATGTTCCGAACCAGGGCGGACATGACGATCTCGCTGCCGTTGGCGTTAACCCAATTCTGCCGGAGCCTTGGCGGCATCTCTTCAGCGACATGCGCCGGATATGTGGCGGCCTTGCCAGCTTCGATGACATGATCGGCGAGATCGCTTGCCAGAATGGCGGTGTCGGTCGCCGCGATCTGCCGGGCAATGCTCTTGTCTTCGCCCAGAAGCGTCATGGTCAGGGAATAGACCTCTTCGCCGCTGGAACAGCCAGCCGACCACATCCGCACGCGTCCCCCGGCCAGCGCTCGCTTGACAAGCCTTGGCCGGACTTCGCGCGCGAAATGATCGAAATGATGGTTTTCGCGGAAAAATTTGGTGTGGTTGGTGGTAAGGGCGTTGATCGCCCGCCGCCGCTCTTCCGCATCGCCGTTCAGCAGCCGGATATATTCAGCGAAAGTCGCGCATCCCCGATCCCTCAGGAATTTCGTCAGGCGGGAGTAGATGAGCATTGCCTTGCCTTCCGGCATCACGATACCGGCATCGGCATAGACGAGCTTCGACAGCGCCTGAAAATCCTCCCGCCTATAGTCGAAATCGACTGCTCCCCCGAACGGGCTCGTTGCTGACGCGAGGGCGCTCATGCCGCTTCGGCCAGCCTCGCGCGGCCAAGTTCGGCCGCAACCATGCTTTCCACGTCCAGGATCAAGGCCACCCGGCCATCACCCAATATCGTGGCTCCGGCGACGCCATCGATCTGCTGGAAATTGGTCTCAAGGCTCTTGATCACCACCTGGCGCTGATCCTTGATGGCATCGACCATCAGCACGGAATGTCCTGCCGTCTCGGATTCGACGACGATCAGCACCGCCTGTGTGGGATCGGTTTCCGATCCTTCGATGCCAAGCCGGCTGCCGACATGCTGGACCGGCAGGAACTGGCCGCGAACATTCAGCATGAACTTGCCGCCGCCAAGCCGCCGCACTTCCTGCGGACCGGGACGAAGGCTCTCGACGATGTGCGTCAGCGGCACCACCAGCGTCTCTTCGCCCACACCCACGATCATGCCGTCGGCAATCGCAAGGGTCAGCGGCAGGGCCAGAGTGAAGGTGCTGCCATGGCCAGGACGCGAGGCGATGCTGATGCGGCCGCCGAGCGCCTGAACATTCTGCCGCACCACATCCATGCCGACGCCGCGGCCCGAAATATTGGAAACGACCTGCGCAGTGGAAAAGCCCGGTGCGAAGATAAGGTTGTCGATCTCTTCATCGGAAAGCTGCGCATCGGGCGCGATCAGGCCGCGCTCGACCGCTTTCGCAAAGACACGCTCCCTATTGATGCCCCGGCCGTCGTCCGAAACGCAGATCAGGATCCGTCCGCCACGATGCTCGGCGGTCAAGCGGACCACCCCCTCGGCAGACTTGCCGGAGGCGACGCGCTCTTCGGGAGATTCCAGGCCATGATCGATTGCGTTGCGGATCAGGTGCGTCAGCGGCTCGCCAATGCGTTCCACGACGGTCTTGTCGAGTTCCGTCCCCTCGCCCTCTATGTCCAGCCGGACCCGCTTCCCGGTTTCAGCCTCAAGTTCACGCACAATACGGGGAACGCGGCTGAAGACCGAGCGAATCGGCTGCGCGCGGATGGACATCGCGCAATCCTGAAGCTCTCGCGTCAGATGATCGAGGTCCGCCACTTCTGCGATTTGCGACAGGCCCTGCATGGACAATTGCTGCGCCAGCATCGCCTGAGTGATCACAAGTTCGCCCACAGTGTTCACCAGACGGTCGAGCTTTTCGAGATCGACCCGGATGGTCTGTCCCGCCTTGCTGGAAGGTGGCGGCGGAGCGGCGGATGCGCTGCCCGAAACCGGCAGTTCTTCCTTGGGAGCCGGAATGGCGGCAACAGGTGCATCCATTTGAACGGCCTCCACGGCAGGAGGTGCAATCTCCTCAGCCGCCGCGAGCCTTGTGGTCACTAGTTCAGGCTCTTCCATTACCGGTTCGGCATCGGCCTCATCGATACTGAGCTCGATCGCGGGGCCTATGAAATCGAAAATGTCGGCGATGTCGCTCCGCGCGGTGCCGATCGGCAGGCGATAGTGCCATTCGAGATAGGCTGCCTCGGCATCGAAGGCGTCAAGATCGGGCACATCGTCGACATTCACATGTACGCAACGGGCGCCAAGGTCCACCAGCTCGCGGAGCAACAGCAACGGCTCGCTGCCATTCACAAGCGCGGCGGGCAACGGACGGACCGTGACCAGCCATTCTTTCGCCACCGGTGCTGCCGCCATGGCGTCCTGCGGCTGATCAAGCGCGCTCAGCAGGCCGTCGAGATCGAAATCAAGACCGGTTATTTCGGGAAGAGCAGATTCCGCGATCGCCTCCGCCGCATCCTCGACCGTCGCCGTGGCAACCGTGTCAAGATTAGCGGCGATTTCCTCAAGCTGGCGGCTCATGTCCGCGTCGTCCGGCGTATCGCAATCGCCCTTGATGGCATTCACATGGTCAGTGAGTATGTCGAAGGACTTGAACAGCACAGTCAGCAGTTCCGGCGTGAGCGGCCGGTCGCCATCGCGGACCTGGGCCAGCACGGTTTCGAACTTGTGCGTATAGTGCTGAAGCGCGGTGAAGCCGAAAGCCCCTGCCCCGCCCTTGATTGAGTGGACCGCCCGGAAAATGCCGTTGATGGCGTCGCTGTCTTGCGGATTGGACTGGCAGGCGATGAGGCCTGTTTCGGCGCTGGCAAGGCCCTCGTCGCATTCCTGAAGGAAAATGAGCTGGATATCGTCCTGGTTCATGTGCCTTGCCCCCCTCAAAGCGCCTGCACGGCGTGGCCGGAAAGATGACGCTGCAGGCCGGCAATGCGGACAGCGGCTACGAAAGCCTCGCTTGGATCAGCGATGGAAAAGTATTGTTCCCGCCGTATCGAGGTCATCGCAGCGCTCACCAGTAGCTGAAGGCCGCACTGGCCGATCTGCCGCACCTTTTCGGCGTTGATGACAAGGCCGCCATTGCCGCCCAGGACATCCGACAGTTCAAGCGCCAGGCCGGTTGCGACAGTCCGGTCCACTACATCGGGCAGATTTATGGTCTTCATGATCCTATCCCCTCTTATCCTGTTATCCGGCCCGGCGGCCGCGGATGGCGGCGGGTTTGCCGGGCATGCGGATCTCCGGCATGGCCCCACCGCCGATCTCGAAGCCATTGACGAGCCGGGCGAGTTGATCTGCTTCCGAGGTCAAGCTGCGAGCGGCCGCTGTGCCCTGTTCGACCATGGCGGCATTTTGCTGTGTGCTCTTGTCCATCTCGCGGACAGCCTTGTTCACTTGTTGAAGATTGGCCGCCTGGCTTTCGGCAGTGGTGGAGATTTCCGACACCAGAGAGCGAACCTCGCCGATTTTCACCATGATATTGTCGAGCGCCTCGCCCGTCCGGCCCACAAGCCGGACGCCATTTTCCACCTGCCCGGAACCAGAAACGATAAGTTCCTTGATGTCGCGAGCGGCATCGGCCGAACGCTGGGCGAGCGCGCGAACCTCATTGGCGACGACAGCAAAGCCCTTGCCCGCGTCACCCGCACGCGCCGCCTCAACCCCCGCATTAAGTGCAAGCAGGTTGGTCTGGAACGCAATGCCATCGATCACTGTCACGATATTGCCGATCTGCGAGGATGATTTCTCAATGGCATCCATCGCGCTGATCGCCTCTTTGACGACGTCACCGCCCAGCGTCGCCTGACGCTCAGTGTCGGTGACGGCTTCTCCCACTTCGACGGTGCTCTGCGCGATCTCCCTGACCGAGTTGGTGACCTGATCCATTGCGGCAGCCGTCTGTTCGAGCGCCGCAGCCTGCTGTTCGGTGCGGCGGGACAGGTCCTCCGTCGCTTCGCTGATCTCGGCTGAGCCGCTATGCACGCTTTCGGCGCTGTTGGCGACGGAGCCCAGCACGCCGCACATCTGCTCTGCCATGCTGTTGAAGTCAGCCGCAACCTGCGCATAGGCAGGGGGCAGGTTGTGCAGTCGAACGGAAAGGTCGCCAGCGGCCATTTTCCTGAGCATGGACCCCATCTGCCGCACGACCAGATCGCGATCCGCCTGTTCCGCTTCGAAATAGGCGGTGAGCGCTATGTCGAGGTCAAGCAAGGCCGTCTTGACCAGCGCCGCGATCCTTTTCGCAACAGCCTTCTGGCCAAGTGGGCCAGTAATTCCGCTTCCTGCGGCAGCAGCGATCAGTTGCTCCAGGACCAGCGCGTAACCGCCGATATACCAGCTCGGCTCCAACCCGATGCGGGCATGAACCGCGCCAACCTTCTCCGCAGCCTCATAATGGCGGGTGGAGGGAGCGCCCGAGAAAAGCTCGTCCCAGTGGTCGGCCTGCCGGGTGCGCGCCTGTTGCATGGCCGAGCGCGAGGGAAAATGGCCGTCAGTTTCGGAAGTTTGGGAAATGCGTTCGTAAAGCTTGTCCAGCGCTGCAGCCACGTGGCGGCCGAGCAGTTTCCGGATGGCCGGAAACTGCTCATAATCGTTCCGGTCAAAGCCATAGAAAGAAAGCCGGCGGTCCAGCTTTTCCCTAGAGCTCGTTTCGCTTGTCATACGCATTCCTTCTGTTTCGATCAGCCTGGATAACGGCCGCGCTCAAGAATTTTTGAGGAAGGGGCGGCGGGGCGGCGCACGAATTGGCGCCACCCCGGCCAGTCAGAATTCGGCCCAGTCGTCGTCGGCTGATGCAGGCTTCAAAGCGGCGTTGCCGCTGAAGGCGGGAGCCGCCGCCTTGCGAACCAGTCTGGGCGCCGCCGGTCGAGGTGCCTTGCGGGCTGCTCCGCCGGACCTGCCGACGTTGAAGCTGGCGACAAGCTTCAAAAGCTGGCCCGCTTCCGAAGCGAGACTGCGCGCGGCAGCAGTGCTTTGCTCCACCATGGCTGCATTTTGCTGGGTCGAACGGTCCATGTCGCCCACGGCGCTGTTCACCTGCTGCAGGTTCGCTGCCTGGTTTTCAGTCGAGGCAGAAATGTCGTTAATGAGGCCGCGAACTTCGCCGACCTTGCTAACGATGCGTTCCAGCATCTGCCCTGTTTGCCCCACCAGATGAACGCCGCTCGCCACCTGTTCGGAACTGGTGGTGATCAGGATCTTGATGTCGCGAGCAGCGTCAGCGGAACGCTGGGCCAAGGCACGGACCTCATTGGCGACCACGGCAAAGCCCTTGCCCGCATCGCCGGCGCGTGCCGCCTCGACCCCTGCATTCAGCGCCAGCAGATTGGTCTGAAATGCGATGCCGTCGATCACATTGATGATCTGGGCGATTTCCTGCGAGGATTTTTCGATGCCGTCCATCGCGGTCACGGCGCGCGACACGGTTTGGCCGCCATCAGACGCTTCCCGGTGCGCCTCATTGACCGCCATGTTGGCGCTGACGGCCCGCTGAGCGATCTCGCGGACCCCGGAGGTCACTTCATTGGTGGCCGCGGCGGTTTCCTCCAAAGAGGCCGCCTGCTGCTCGGTCCGGCGGGAAAGATCCTCGGCGGCCGAGCTGATTTCGTTGGACCCGGTGCTGATGCTGTCCGCCGTTTCCGTAACCGCCTGAAGCGTCTTGCCCAGCTCTGCCGTTGCACGGTTATAGTCGATCCGAAGCTGCTCAAGTTCGGTCGGGAAAGGGGTTGCGATCCGATGATCGACCTGCCCCTGGGCCAAGCGGTGCAGGCCGTCGCCCAGAGCTGCCACTACCCCATCCAGCTTGTCGGCATTGCTAGTGGCGCCATGATCAAGCGGCATCCCATGATCCCTCAACCGGACCAGCGCACGCGCCATGCGGCCGGCGCAGTCTTCCCTTTCCGTCAGGGAAATATGCACCTGTCTATTGCCTGCGGCGAGGGCTTCCATGTCTTGCAAGAGGGAAGAATAGGGATCGGCAATCACTCCACGAGCGTACCAGGCCAGGGGAAATGCGATGACCACGCCAAGGGCCGCAAAGATAGAGGCCCAGCTCAGCATACCGTCATTGGCGGCCTGCGCAGCCGCCAAATCCTTGGCGGCAAGTGCGTCTCCAACTTGCCCGTGCCCGAGATATGCCAGCACGGCAGTAACAAAGATCAGCGAACAGAAGAACCCGAAAGCGACCGTCAACTTCTGACGTATGGGCGCCATATGTGCGAACCATGCGATCATTTTATTATACCCCCTCTGACCGCTCCCACGGCAGCCATGGAAAGCAGTTCTCAAAGACAATGGTTAACAGGACGTAACCCCGTTGAGCGCGCGATATTCCCGCGTCTTCGCCAAGATCGGTTGGGCACGGGAAAGCTTTAGCCAGAGGAGGAAAAAAGGAGATGGCGGAGACCGGATTTTGATCAGGATCAATGCCTGCATCCGAATTAACGGCAATGCTGGTCCTCGATTTCCAGAGGAGACCCGAATGATTGCCGAATTTTATCCCGCCATGGTGATAGCTGCGATAGGCCTTTTCTCCCTCGCCTTGCTGGGCGTCAGCATCAGTGATCAGTTGTCACGCCGTTAGGGCATCCGCGTCCGACCAGAACCGTTCGCCCGCGCTTGTGGAAGGGTCTTCCTTGCGGGAAAGCTAGCCCTTCGACAGGCTCGGCCTGAACGGGAAAATGGCCCTGATCTAACGCGCAAAACTCCGGTTGATCATTCGAACCGGCCGGGATCATAAGGCTCAGGATCAATAGCGGCCACGCTCACATGTGGCGGCTGGTTGAGGAGCAGCGACGCTGCCAGCCTTGCTGCTGCCGGAGCAGTCTGTATCCCGAAGCCGCCCTGACCCGCAAACCAGAAGAAATTCCTGGCAAGCGGATCAAAGCCGTAAACCGGGAGGCGGTCAGGTGCGAAACTGCGCAGGCCAGCCCATCTGCGTTCGACGGCCTGCACTTTCCAATCGACTACCTGCTCGAACCGGTCGATGGCCTCGGCTACTGCCAGTTCCTCAGGCGCCGCATCGCAGGGGTCGATGGGCGTTTCGTCATGCGGGCTGAGCCACAGGCGCCCCGAACCTTCAACCTTGAAATAGAAGCGCCCTGAAATATCGATGATGAGCGGAAGGTCGGCGGGAGGCGCTGGATCTGTCCGAAGTTGGACCACGGTTCGCTGCAAAGGCTTTATCCCGATGGGAGCGACGCCACAGAGACGCGCCACCTGATCGGCCCAGGCGCCAGCGGCATTGACAAGGATGCTTGTCTGCACCGGGCCTACGGATGTTTCCAATTGCCACTGGCCCGCCGTCTGCTGCGCAGCGACTAGGCGGTTTCCAACCGCGAGCTTTGCTCCTGACCGGCGCGCTGCTGCAAGATAGGCGGCATGCAGCGCCGCTACGTCAATGTCCGCTGTGCTCGGTTCGGCGATACCGTTGGTCCAGGTGGGGCGCAGGCCGTTGATGCGGCTCTCGAGCGCAGTCCTGTCCAACTCCGACAGTTCGATCCCGAGCGGCTTATATTCTGCGAGGAAGGCATCAGCCGCTCGCGCATCTTCCGCCCGCGCCAAATGGATCGCCCCCCGGTCATTCAGGAAGGAGTACTCCCCGAAACCGGGTTCCGGCTGGCGGAGGAAAGGACCAGAGGCAGTAGTCAGCGGCTGCACGCCGGGGCCGCCATAGCTCTCGCTCCAAAAAGCGACGGAGCGGCCAGTGGCATGATAGCCCGGCTGGCTTTCCATCTCGATCAACAACACCGACAGGTGCGGCGCGATCTCGGCCGCCAGACTGGCGCCCGCCATTCCTGCCCCTATGATGACAACATCATGCCGGTTCACTTCGCTGGCGCCACTTCGTCCAGAAAGGCATCGATGCAATGCAGAGCATCCAGCCGAACGGGATCGGCCTCTCGCAAAATCTCATGGGCAGCTTCAGCCCCATAGACGTGCAGGCGGCAATCCCTGATCCGGGCCGCGTCGCGGCAAATGGCGGCGGTATCGACCAGCCTGTCCTTTTCCGCAGCAAGGATCAGCAGCGGCGTATCTATGCGTTCCAATGTCCCCGACTCTGCCATCATGGAAAGGGAGCTATAGGCCTCCCGCAGCCAATGCCAACTGGGAGGACCCAGTTTCAGCTCCGGCATCGTTTGATGCCAATACAATTCGTCGGAATAGCGTTCAGCACTATGGGTCAGCAATGCCTGCCTTCCAGCCTCGCCGATGCCCGGCTTCTCCATATCCTTCCAGGCAGGCCGCGCCGGATTTCCAACCCGGCACATAAAGCGCGAGACCGCAGCGCCCAGCCATGGCGGGACCAAGCCGCCGCTGATCCCGAGCATGGGCGCGACAAGCACCGCCGCGTCGGGAGCGACAAGCCCAAGAGCGAGCGCACGGATCAACAGATGCCCACCCATGCTATGGCCGATCAAGACGTGAGGCCCTGGTCCTTCACTTATCCATTGCCGATAGAAATGGCCCAGATCGTCCGCCATCACGTCAAAACCGCCATGCGGCAGGCTGGCTTCGGAAACGCGCCCGGACCCACCCTGCCCTCTCCAGTCGAAGCTGGTGATGTTCCAGCCTGCTGCACGAAAATGGGCAAAGGCTTCCAGATATTTCTCGAACATGTCGCCCCTGCCGGTCAGGAACAGGATGGATCCCCGTTGCTGTGCCGCTGCGGCCCTCCAATGAAAACGGCGGAGCGGCCACCCGTCGGGCGTCAGCCAGCGATCGACAATGCTATCTGGCGGATAGGAACGGTTTTCCCGCGTAAAGGAATTCATAAGATCATGGTTACGGTTTGGTAAGGCAAATCGTCTAGCCCTATCTGGGATGGACAGGCAGTTTTTCATCTTCGCCCTGGCAGCGGTGCTTTCCGCCCTGCT
Source organism: Rhizorhapis sp. (assembly GCF_035276005.1). NCBI lineage: Bacteria > Pseudomonadati > Pseudomonadota > Alphaproteobacteria > Sphingomonadales > Sphingomonadaceae > Rhizorhapis > Rhizorhapis sp. The sequence continues at coordinate 45,964 of NZ_DATEMB010000018.1, read as the reverse complement.
CGTCATTGCAGCGATCACGGACATCAAGAGCCGGGTCATTTCAAACCGTCTCAATATCGCGGTGGCCGCTCTTGCACCGCTATTCTGGATTGCAACCGGCCTTCCGCCCTGGCCTGGCATGGCCCTTCAGCTTGCGCTAGCGGCGGTGGTCTTCATCTCATTCGCGCTGCTTTTCGCGCTCGGCATGATGGGCGGCGGCGATGTGAAGCTGCTGGGTGCCCTGGCGCTGTGGCTTCCACTTCAGCCCATGCTGACCCTGCTGGTCGTCATGTCAGTGCTCGGCGGAGCGGTCACCGCCGTCACGGTCCTGCACCACAGGATCGGACGCCGCATGGGCCGGCCGGAGATCCCCTATGGCGTCGCCATAGCGCTGGCGGGCCTATGGGTCGTTGGCGAACGGTATTTTAACCATTTTGCGTAAGAACGGTCGGCGAGAGGCAATCGACCCGTGTTCAGGAGGCGACATTCGTCATGGATGCTAAGAAGATCATTTTGCTGGCCGGAGCGCTGATTATCGCGATCGCGACCGCTTTCATGGCCCGCAGCATGTTCGGCAATTCCGGCGCGCCCCAGGCGACTGCCGCCAATATGCAGCCCGCCCAGGATGGCCCGCAGGTGCTGGTCGCAACCCGCGCCCTGCCAGTCGGCACGATCATCGAGCCAGACAGTTTCCGCTTCCAGCCCTGGCCCAAGGAACTGGTCGAACAAGCCTATTTCCTGAAGGGCGAAACAGATCCGGCCTCGCTTGCCGGCACAGTGGTTCGCAATGGCATCACCGCGGGCCAGCCGCTGACCCAGGGCTCGCTGGTGAAGCCCGGCGATCGCGGCTTCCTCGCCGCCGCGCTTGGCCCCGGCATGCGCGCCGTGACCGTTCCGGTGTCCGCCCAGAGCTCTGTTGCGGGCTTTGTCTTTCCCGGCGACCGGGTGGACCTTGTCCTGACGCAGTCGGTCGCGGGCGGCGGCGATGGAGAAGCGCTCAAGGTGTCGGAAACTATCATGCGCAACCTGCGCGTCCTTGCCACGGACCAGCGGACCAATGCGGTCGGCGAGGACGGCAAGCAGCAGGTCGTGACCTACTCCAATGTCACGCTGGAGGTTACGCCCAAGATTGCCGAGAAGATTGCCGTGGCTCAGACCATCGGTTCGCTGTCCCTGTCCCTGCGTTCCATCGCCGACAACACGGCTGAGCTGGAACAGGCCATTGCGGCAGGCGACGTGGATGTTCCTGAAGGCGACGATCCCGCTGCTGAAAAGCGGATGATGCTGGCCGTCGCAAGCCGTCCCGTCGACAAGGGCTCCACCTTTGCGACCGGCGCCGACGTTTCGCGCTTCCAGCGCCGTTCGGTCCCCGGAAAAGCCGCTGAGGCTGGCGGCGCTGCCACCGCCGTAGCCGGTCCCTCAGGCCTGGTCGCGGTAGCTGGCCCTGTCGTTCGCGTCGCACGCGGAACCGCTGTCACCGTGGTTCCGGTCGGAGGAAAGTAAGATGAACTTCATGAAGTCCAAAGGGCGCCGCCTCAGCGGCACGGCCATCGCCGCCGCCCTTGCCTTTGCCACAGCGGCCGGCGCCCCTGCCGAACTCGCCAGCGCGCAGACAAGGACGAATGCCGGTCAGGAGGCCCTGGTCCTCTCTGTCGGCGGCAGCCGGGTGGTGAACCTTTCCGCGCCGATGTCCGACGTCGTCATCGCCAATCCGGAAGTGCTGGACGTGCATGTCCGCTCCGAACGGCAACTCTACCTGATCGCCAAGGCGCCAGGCGAGACCAATCTGTTCGTGACGAGCAAGACCGGCAAGATCCTTTACTCAGGCACCGTGCGGGTCGGCAATAATCTGTCGAGCATTGACCAGATGCTAGGCCTTGCCATGCCGGAAGCCGACATTCAGGTCAGCACCATGAACGGCCTGGTCCTGCTCACCGGTACCGTCAAGGCGCCCGAAGATGCTGCCGAAGCCGAACGGCTGGTGCAAGCCTTTGTCGGCAAGGACACGCAGGTCGTGAGCCGCCTCCGCACCGCGACCCCGCTGCAGGTCAATCTGCAGGTCAAGATCTCGGAAGTCAGCCGCACCTTCATGCACAAGATCGGGACGAACTTTGCAAGCCGTGATCCCGGTTTCGGCAAGTGGGTCGGCAATATCGGCTCTGGCAACCGCAATTTCGTTACATTCAATGAAAATGGCGGCGGAACCTTCAATAATCCGGTCGATGGCAGCACGACTATCGGCGGCGTCGCCCGCCTGCTCGGCATGGACATTGCCGGGGCGCTTGATCTTGCCGAGACGACCGGTCTTGCCACCACGCTGGCGCAACCCAATCTGACGTCGCTGTCCGGCGAGACCGCCAGCTTTCTGGCTGGCGGCGAATATCCCTATGAAGTGTCCAACGGGCTTCAGGGAAATTCGATCGAGTTCAAGCAATTTGGAGTCCAACTCGCCTTCACGCCGACCGTGCTGTCGGACGGCCGCATTTCGATGCGCGTTCGGCCGACGGTGTCGGAACTCGATTTTTCGATCAATTCCAAGGTGCCTGCTCTGAAGAGCCGTTCGGCTGAGACGACGGTCGAACTCGGCTCCGGCCAGAGTTTCATGATCGCCGGACTGCTCAACAACGACACCGCCAATAATGTCGACAAGGTGCCCGGCCTGGGCAGCATTCCGATCCTGGGCAGCCTGTTCAAGTCCAAGCAGTTCCGGCGCAATGAATCGGAACTGGTGATCGTGATCACCCCCTATTTGGTGAAACCGGTGAATGCGCAGGACATCCGCCTGCCAACCGACGGTTTCCGCAATGCGACGGACATGCAGGGGCTGCTCCTGCAGCAGCAGAGCGACGGGGTAAGCGGCGCCAAGCGTCCTGAACCGACGGTCGAGCCTGCGCCCCCGGCACAGCCAAAGGTCGGCGCTGCGACGCCACCCGCCATAACGGGCGAACGCCGCAGGCAAAGTACGGATGCCGGCAAGGCAGCGCCCGGCTTCAGCTTCTGATGGGAAGGACCATTTTCATGCACAAGCCCTTCTTAAAGCGCGCAGCGACCCTGCCTTTAGTGGCAGCGATGGTATTGCCGATCGCCGCCTGTCAGGTCGGCCCCGTCAATCGCAGCATGGACTCGGTCCATCAGCCGGTGGTCAGCCGCTCGGATTATGTCTTTGACGTTTACCCCACACCCGGCGGCGATCTGCCGGCAAGCGAGCGGGAACGGCTGGACGGCTGGTTCTCCTCCATCAATCTCGGCTATGGCGATCGGGTCTCCGCAGATGGGGATTCCAGCCACGCCGTCAGTGCCAAGGAAAGCATTTCCAGGTTGCTCGGAAATTACGGGCTGTTGCTGAGCGATGCCGCACCTGTGACATCAGGATCGGTGCCGGGGGGCTCTATCCGCATTGTGGTAAGCCGTTCGGTGGCGACCGTGCCCGGCTGCCCGGATTGGCGGAGCAAGCAGGAAAGCGATCTGATCGGCGGGACGTCCAGCAATTACGGCTGCGCCATCAACGGCAATCTCGCGGGGATGGTCGCCAATCCCCAGGATCTTGTGCTCGGTCAGCCGGGCGCGATCAGCCGCGCCCCTACAGCCGCCACCAAGGCCATTAAGACCTATCAAGACAAGGCCAATACTGGCGCTGGCGACCTTAAAACCCTGACGGCGGGAGGCAATTGATGAACGCTCCTTGGAGACCCGGTGGCACGGCCGCGTTGCGTGAACCGTTCAGCGCCTTTGTCTGCGACGACGCAAGCTTCGACCTTGTCCGCATGATCTGCTCCGAAATGGGCTGGTCACCTGAAAAGGTGCACAAGGGCGGATTGCGTAATGCGGTCCAGTCGCTTTCCGTGTCGGCAAGCCCCAACATTCTTTTTGTCGATATGTCGGAGTCCGGCGATCCGCTCAACGACATCAACGGCCTTGCCGAAGTGTGCGAACCTGGGACGGTGGTGATCGCAGCAGGTCAGGTCAATGATGTCCGTCTATATCGCGACCTGATCGCCAGCGGCCTGCAGGACTATCTGCTGAAGCCGTTCAGCCCTGACATGCTTCGGGAAGCCTTTGCGCAGGCCCAGGCGGTGTTCAACGCGCCAAAGGTTGCCGATATCGTCAATGAGCGGCCGCACCTCACCACCGCCGTTATTGGCGTGCGCGGCGGCGTGGGCGCCTCGACCGTGGCAACTTCGCTCGCCTGGCTGCTCAGCACCAAAGGCGACCGCCTGACGGGACTGCTCGACCTTGACGTGCATTTCGGGACAGGCGCGCTTGCTATGGACCTGGAGCCGGGCCGTGGTCTGACCGATGCCATCGAAAATCCCAGCCGCATTGACGGTCTCTTCATCGAGCGCGCCATGGTGAAGGCGAGCGAGAAGCTGGCGATCCTGTCGGCCGAAGCGCCCATCAGCCAGCCGATGATGACAGACGGAACCGCCTTCTTTCAGCTCCAGGAGGAATTTCGCAGCGCTTTTGAATGCAGCGTCATCGACCTGCCGCGCAACATACTGATCCAATATCCGCACCTCATCAACGACGCCAATGCGACGGTCGTGGTGACCGAACTGACGCTGGCCGCGGCGCGCGATTGCATCCGTATCCTGTCCTGGCTGAAATCCAACGCGCCCGGAACCAAGGTGATCGTGGTCGCCAATCGCGTTCATGCCAGTGCGCTGGAGATCAGCCGGAAGGATTTCGAGCAGTCGATCGAACGCAAGGTGGACGTGCTCATTCCGGCAGACGCAAAGCTTGCTGCCCAGGCAGCAAAGCTCGGAAAGACGCTGGCCGAGACAGGGAAAGCTTCCAAGGCGGGGCACGCCCTTGAAAGCACCATGGCCCTTGCCATGGGTGCGATCGATGAACAGGAGTCGCCGTCCACCGCCAAGGGCGGAAAGTCCTTGCTGGGCAAGATCACGGACCTCAAGTCGATCATCCCCGCCAAGAACAGGAAGAAATGAACCGGAATGGCCAAACGGCCGGACAGTAGCGGGACCTGAGCATGTCGAACGTGCAATTCATTCTGTTGATAGCGGTGCTGGCGAGCATCTTCTCGTTGCTCGCCCTCGCGTTTTCAGGTCCGTCCGCGTCCAAGGCGCAAGCCCGCCGGCTCGAGATGTTGCGGGAACGGCATTCTGGAGGCGCTGCGGTCCTTGAGGCGCAGATGCGCAAGGCCATTTCCAACTTGCCGAAGACCGATGGCGTCTTGACGTCGCTGATTCCCAACCCGGAAATGTTGCACAAGCGCATCAAGATGACGGGGAAGAACTGGACACTCAAGCAATATGCCAGCGCCAGCGCCGGCATTTCGGTGCTCGTTGCGCTATTCCTGCTGCTGCGCGGATGGGCGCCGCTGCTTGCTATCTTCCTTGGCCTGTTTGCTGGCCTTGGCCTTCCTCACTTGGTCGTGGGCCATCTGATCAACAAGCGCACCCTGAAGTTCACGGTGAACTTCCCCGACGCCCTTGAACTGCTGGTTCGCGGGCTTCGTTCGGGCCTACCCATTTCGGAGACGCTCGGCGTCGTTGCCCATGAACTTCCTGGTCCGGTCGGCGAGGAGTTCAAAATGATCACCGAACGCATCAAGATCGGCAAGACAATGGATGCCGCGCTTCAGGAGACAGCCGATCGCCTGGGAACGCCGGAGTTTCAGTTCTTCGTCATCTCGCTCGCCATTCAGCGGGAAACAGGCGGCAATCTTGCCGAAACGCTGTCGAACCTGGCGGACGTGCTGCGCAAACGCGCGCAGATGAAGCTGAAGATCAAGGCGATGTCGTCGGAATCGAAGGCCTCGGCCTATATCATCGGCGCGCTGCCGTTCATCGTGTTCGGGCTCATTTGCTACATTAATTATGAATATATGTCCCCCTTCTTCACTGGCGATCCCACTGGCCTCTTCGGCTTGGGGCTGATGCAGATCGTGGGCATTGGCGGGCTCGGCTGGATGTCCATCGGCGCCTTCATCATGGCCCAGATGATCAATTTCGAGATCTGAGGGAGAGGAACAAGAGATGCAAGCCGCCCCTCCCCCCGGAACCACTTTCATGGGCCTTACCGGCACCGACGTCGGGACGATCCTCGCCGCAATGGCAACCTTTGCCGTGCTGATCGCGATCTATGCCGCGTCCACGGTCCGCGATCCGATGGCCAGGCGGGTGAAGTCGCTGAACGAACGGCGCGAACAGCTCAAGGCGGGCATCACCGCCTCAACTGCGCGGCGCCGCGCAAAGCTGGTCAAAAAGAACCAGACGACCGACACGATGCGGTCGCTGCTGCAGAGCCTGAAGGTGCTTCAGGACGATCAGTTGAAGGAAGCACAGGTCAAACTCGCCCAAGCCGGCATCAGGTCCAAGGACTGGGCCATCGCCATCATTTTCGGGCGGATGGTCATGCCGATCGTGCTCGGAGGCGGCGCGGCATTGCTGATCTACGCGCTGGATTTCTTCCCGGATTGGAGCAGTTTCAAGAAGTTCGGCGCCTTCGCCACGGTTTTGCTGCTGAGCTACAAGGCGCCCGACCTGTTTGTGGACAACAAGGTCAACAAACGCGCCGCCGCAATCCGCAAGGGCCTGCCGGACGCGCTCGATCTTCTCGTCATCTGCGCCGAAGCTGGCCTGACGGTCGATGCAGCCTTCAACCGCGTCGCCAAGGAATTGGGCAAGGCCTACCCCGAACTCGGCGACGAATTTTCGCTCACCGCCATTGAACTGAGCTTTCTAACGGAACGGCGGCAAGCCTTTGAAAATCTTGCCACGCGCGTGAAGCTCGACGCCGTCAAGGGCGTGGTCACAACCATGATACAGACGGAAAAATACGGCACCCCGCTCGCCTCGGCGCTGCGTGTGCTGTCGGCGGAATTCCGGAACGAACGCATGATGCGCGCAGAAGAAAAGGCAGCGCGCCTACCCGCCATCATGACGGTGCCACTGATCCTTTTCATTCTGCCGGTGCTCTTCGTCGTGATCCTTGGACCCGCAGCCTGCTCGATCTCAAAGGCCTTTTCCTAAGCAGCGGCAAGGCTCAAGGCATAATCATCAAGCTGGGTGATGCAACTGTTCCAGCCATCGAAGAATCCCATTTCTTCATGGCTGTCTCGCCCAGCCTTGTCCTTGTGCATGACATGGGCGGTGTAGCGCGTGCCCTCGCCCTCATCCTCCATGCTGATGATGGCGGTAAAGGGCATCCAGGGCGTCGCTGGACGCCACCCTCCCGTCATAAGGCTGGTGAAGACGACGCGCTCCATCGGCAGGATATGAAGGAAAGAACCCGGAGTATCGCTCACACCGCCGTCCGGGCCCCGCATGGTCGTGTGGAACGCGCCCCCTGCCTTCAGGTCAAAGGCGCGAACCTCTGTCGTCCATGGCTTTGGGCACCACCACTGCTTCAGATGCTCCGGATCGGCCCAAGCCTGCCATACCCGTGAACGTGGCGCCCTGAGCAGGCGGGAGATGATCAGATCGAGTTCCTCATTCGCTTCGGCCATCACGCTTCTCCTCCAAATTGCTCCCGATTCCTTCAACAAAATCGGCCAGCCTGTCAGTCCGACCTTCCCACAGCGCCCGCTGCTCCGCCATCCACACCTCCGCGCTACGCAGAGGCTTGGGCTCCATTCGGCAAGTCCTCACTCGTCCCACTTTTTCCGAGCGCACCAAGCCGCTCTGCTCCAGCACTGCGATGTGCTTCATGAAGGACGGCAGGGCCATTCGAAAGGGCGCGGCGAGTTCCTTTACGGAGGCAGGCCCCCTGCCCAGCCGCTGCACAACCGCCCGCCGGGTGGGATCCGCCAGCGCACCAAAGACCGAATCCAGAGATGAATAGTTATCCATATGGATAACTAATATTGTAATCCTGTTCCTGTCAATCCGCGTCGGAACCCTCCCGCCGTTCCGCCCGTTGATCCCCCAACCTCAACCCAAGCTACGGGACACCGCCATGATCAGGAAGCTCCTCTTCACCGCCGCTGCCGTCTTCATCGGCAAGAAACTGATGGATGCCCAGAAGCGCAACAATACGGCCTCGGGCGCGGACGCCAATCGTGCAAGCTCCAGCGGCGCTGATCAAAGCGGCCACAAGCCCACCGATCTTATGTCAGATCATCACCCCGGTCCGGGCGAGCGGGCTCCTGAAGCATTCCGTCCCAATCCCACGGCCCCCGTGGCGCCGGAAGATCGCGACTCAATGCGTCCGGCCACAATGCCATTGGACGGGACCTGATCAAGCCGGGTTAATGGCGCGCGCCTCCGAACCATTTCTCCATGGCTGCGGCCACTGCTGAGCCAATGGCCTGAGCGGTGTCGCCCATCTGGTCCAGCCCCTTGTCGGCAGCGTCCCCAGCCTTCTTCGCGCCCTTGCCAGCCTTCCGGTGCCCATCGGAAGCGGTAAGGGCCGCAGCGGCGGCGATGAGGCCTGAGGCAATAAGTTCCCGGCCTAGCGGGGTCCTCGCCAGTGCCAGCATGGAACCGCCTGACTTCCGTAATTCCTTGGGCAGCTTTATACCTGCAATACGCTTCGGAAGTTTGGATCCCGCATCCTGTTTTGCCATTCCAGCCTCCTGACCAACAAAGGTTGCTTGAGAACAAGCGCCTGCCGGCAAAACTGTTCCGGGACGACTTGTTCACCATTAGGCGGATAACCGTCACGGCCCGCCTCGGGCGTGGCATTTTGGCAACGAAATACAAGGTTGAAGCACCCATCTAATGGGCAAATTGAGGCCCAACTAGTTGTCATTCCTCAACAATCACAAAAAGTGCACCACAAGCGGTACAGATTATGTTATCAGAGTCGCTGTACAGAGGTCGTGCCAGCGGCCGATGTCAACGCCTGTGATGATCAATATACAACATGCACATCACTAATGAGGCGCAGCCACATGTCGAAGGAGAGGACCGGCATGGACTTGAACTATCTTTTTTACCGCCAGCAAATGTCGCTGTTGCGCGCTAGGTGCGCATCCAGCCCAGAAAGCCGCGCGGCACATGAAGGGCTGGCCAGAGGCTATACCGAGCAAATCCTGGCCTACCGCAACCATAATCGCCGGCTGATCTTGGCTGAGCGCGAGAACGCCTGAAAAGGCGACCCCACGGCTCCCCTCTCCCTTCCCCCTTGGGGGAGGGGACGCCACCCCCTACACCCTCAATCCGATTTTAGCCCCGATTTTCAGTCACATATCTTGTCCGATAGGTATTTTTCCGCATTGTCCTACCGCAAGGGCCCGTCCTAGCCTGAAGCCAATATAAGGGAGTGAGATAATGAGGACGATCAACGGAACTTCGCGTGTGGCCGAGGCCATGAGCCAAGGCCTGTGGACGGCAGCGCCCGACATGACGCTTCGCCAGGCATCCACATTGATGGCCGCCGAATATCTGGACATGCTGACTGTTGAGGATGACGACGGCCATGCGATCGGGATCATTGCGTGGCGGACGGCGCTTGAAAGCGTTGCGCGGGGCATGGGCGAGTTGCCGGTGACGGCTGTCATGGAACCACTGCGTGAAGTCTGCCATCCGGGCGATATGCTTGATCATGCCCGCACGCTGATGGCTGCGCTTGATACCTATGACTTGCCGGTCTGCGATTTTGAAGGGCATCCGCTGGGCATCGTTTCCTTCGGGGGCGCGGCCGGGGACAGAGGGCGTTACAGTCCGGTCCTTCCTACATCCTTCCGCCCATCAGGACGAGGATTGGGCGGCGATCCGGCGGCGACCGTTCACTGAAATGCTCAGAGGCTGAAAAGCCTGCCGAGGGAACGATCCAGCATTGTGAGTTGCCACAGCAGCCGGCCATGATCGCTAAGGCCGCTGCGATGTTCCGCCGCCGCGCCTGCGATAGCCCTGGTGTCAAACCAGCCGGTTCGGGCCAGAACGGAACCCGACGCGATTGCGGCAGCCTGCTTTGCCAGAGGACCACGGAACCACTGGCCGACTGGCGTGACAAAGCCCATTTTCCGCCGGTACAGGATATCCTCAGTCAGATAGGGCTCCATGGCCTTCTTCAGCAGATATTTTCCGTCGCGCCCCCGCAGCCGCATCGAAACGGGTAGCCGCGCGGCAAACTCCACCAGCCGGTGATCAAGCAGCGGCTCGCGAGCCTCCAGCCCCACCGCCATGCTCATCCGGTCCGTCTTCGTAAGAATATCGCCCGGCAACCAGATTTTGAGATCGGCATATTGAGCACGGTCCAGCGGGTCCCGCGCCGGTGCTTCGCGCATGGATCGGATATAGCGATCCTCAGCCCGATGGCCCTGCAATGCAGACAGGACGTCGGGAGCAAACAACCGCTTTCGCATCGCCTGCCCCGTTACCCCGACCGAGGCGGCATAAGCCTCTGCGCCATCGCGAGCCAGATTGAGCAACGTGGTTTTTGCCCGCAAGGGCTGGGGCGCCCAGTCCGCCTTTGGATAAAGGCGCGCCAGCGTTCCGAATAGCGGGCCCCGGACGGCTTGCGGCAAAAACCCGCGCAACCGTTCTTCGCCCTGCTGGAAGAGATGACGGCGATAGCCGGCAAAGGCCTCATCGGCGCCGTCGCCGGAAAGCGCCACCGTCACCGTTTCCCGGGCAAGTTGGCAAACCCGATAGGTCGGCAAAGCCGATGCATCCGCGAATGGCTCGTCAAAATGATGGGCAAGCGTGTCGATCAACGGATAGTCGTCCGGTGACACGAGCCGCTGGCGATGATCGGTGGCGAAGCGTTTTGCGATACGCGCGGCATAATCGCTTTCGTCGAGAGCGTCGACGTCAAAGCCGATGGTGCAGGTCTTGACCGCCCGCTTGCTGACCTCCGCCATCAGCGCAACGACGGAACTGCTGTCGACCCCGCCAGAGAGAAAAGCCCCCAACGGTACGTCAGATACCATGCGCGAACGCACGGCACTCTGCAGCAGTGCAAGCAGTTCTTCCTTCAATGCCGCGGGCTTGGCCGTACTTCGGTCGGCAAAGCTCACATCCCAATAGCGGCTGGGCGGCGGCAAGGGTTTGCCCCGGCGCAGAAGCAGCGTCTCGCCCGCACCGAGCTTCCTTACCCCTTTCACGATGCATGCATCGTCGGGCACATAGCCGAGGCCCAAAAAATCCTCTACGGCGTGCACATCCGGCTCTTTCCGGAGCAGCGGGTGGACCAGCAGGCCCTTCAGCTCCGAGGCGAAGATCAGGCTTCCGTCCGATAGCGTCGCATAATGCAGCGGCTTCACCCCCAGCCGGTCGCGCACCAGCCAAAGCGACTGCTCCCGCGCGTCGAACAGGGCGAAGGCAAACATGCCGTCGAAATGATGGACGCATTCCCTGCCCCATTGCCGCCAGCCATGAAGGATCACTTCGGTATCGCTATGCGTGCGGAAGACATGCCCTTTGGCTTCCAGCTCGGCCCGCACCGCAGCAAAGTTGTAGATTTCGCCGTTGAAGGTGACGGCCAACGCCTCGTCTTCTGTCAGCATCGGCTGAGCGCCCCCGCCAAGATCGATAATCGAAAGCCGCCTGTGCCCCAGCCCTACCCCAGGCGCGGTCCAGATACCCGAACCATCCGGTCCTCGATGCACCATGGTGTCGGTCATCAGACGGACTCTTGCCGGATCGATCGGCTTGGCCGTTTCGAGATGAAAGATGCCCGCTATGCCGCACATGCGAAGTGGCTCTATGCGCAAACAGGCGGCGGGGAAACCGCCTTTGCCCAGCAACAACGGGAAAAAGTCATTTTCTGCCCGCGCTTTGATCGGCCAGGCGGCGGAGCGGTCCCAGATCATGGAGGAAAGCCTGAATGGCGGCGCTGGCTGGCTGCTTATCCCTCTCCTCGGCGGAAATGAGGATCGCCACAGCTCGCTGGTCTCTACCCAAAAGACGTGCCTTCAGCGTTTGCAGCTTCACCCCGGCTGAACTGCCGGTGATCGTTCCTCCGATGCTGTAATAGCTCGCGACATGGCGCGTCACCGGTCCCGGTGCGACAATGCGCTCGCCATGCCCGCCATGCGGAACTTGAACCGGTGAAGACCAGGCCCATTTGCTGTCGGGATCCACCGCTCCCTGGCCGAAGCCCACCAGCTCCCGCCCTTCTTCCTGCCTGGCAAATACGGCAATCGCCAGATCCGCTTCCCGCCCCTTGGCATTGCGGTAGCGGCCGAGCAGTTGATGGTCGGCACCAGCAAAGCGAGGCTCCCATGGATAAGCGGGGCGATAGTCCACCTGGGTCCAGCCTGGCACTTCCGGAAGTGTGATCTGGTCCGGCACCGGCTCCGAAGCTGCCGCCATGGTAGCGGACCATGAGGATGGAAGGGCCAGGAGCGCCAGAAGAAGAGGTATGGCCACCACCGATCGGCTAGGCTCGCCCGGCCCTGTCCTCAACTTGTCAGGATCGAAGAAGGGCTCGTCTGCCCTCCGGTCGAACAGCGGCCAGCCAGCCGCCATGACCAATGCAAGTACGACGGCGAAGAAGACCCAGCCATAGACCACATGATCGAAACCCACGGCGAAGTCGGAACTCGTCAGATGTGCCACATAAATGGTCCCGAACGCGCGTATGCCATTGGCCAGGACAGCAATGGCGAGCGACATCAGTAGGAATATCAATCTTCTAGGCCAGCTTTTGAAGCAAAGGTTGCAGACCAGAGCCGCATAGGCCGCCATGGCGATCAGGAACTTCGCCCCCGAACAGGCCTCGGCCACTTCGAAATAGCCGGTCGGCGTGGATATGAAGACGCCGCTCAAATAGGCGGGAATCCCTGAAAGCCCTAGGATAAACATGGAAATATGCGCCGTAACCATTTGCAGTACAGGCACGAATTCTTCACCGAAGGGGACCAGAAAGAAGGCATAGGCCAGCGGAAAAGCCAGACCTCGAGAAACCGCAGGTCCGAGGGCCGTCAGGACCGCCCCCTGGAGCATCAGGATCAACCCCGCATGCCGGGCAAGCGCCAGGCTGGCCGCGTCTCCAAGCAGCCAGGCCAGCCCTCCAGCCGCGATCCAAAGCAGCCCCGGCCACCAGGGCATTGGCGTCAGGAGCTTCAGTTCCGCCGCCCGCTGCTGCACCAGCCATGCGATGATCAGCGGAATGAGCAGGCAGTGCCCATAGCTGGAGGAACTCCACCAGATGGAAACCATCGCCCGCGCATCGTCCTGGTAGATCCAAAGACAGGCAAACCAGGCGACGCCTAGCAGGACAAGCTGCCTCGGCCAGCCGGCGCGTATGACGACATTCCAGCGGGTGGATATAGCCCTGGCCGTCATAGGGCGCGGGCCTGCTTTTTAACGGGCTCGCGCGCCCCACTGACAATGAGTGGCAGAGAGGCAAGCGTGGAATCCCAACTATATCGCGCCTCGACGCGCGCTCGCGCGGCGCTTCCCAGGCGCCGCGCAGCTTCCCGGTCCTGCAGAAGGTGGAGCGCGGCAGCAACTTCGGCCGGACTATCGGGCGCGACGAGCAAATGCGTGCCCGCAACCGCGTCAATCCCCTCGGCAGCCTGAGGCGAGGCAATCACCGGCCGCGCCATTGCCATCGCCTCCAGCACCTTGTTCTGGATACCCCGCGCCAGCCGCAGCGGCGCCACGACAATGTCGGCCGAGGCAAGCCAGCCCCGCACATCATCGACCGCGCCCGTCACTATCACGCCGGGCAGCGATCCAAGCGATTTGACCGAAGGGGCCGGATTACGCCCCACAATGGCGAAACGGGCTTGAGGATGGCGTTCCCTGATATGCATGAAGCTCCGGCGGGCAAAGCCGTCCACCGCCTCGATGTTGGGGCGATAATCCATCTGCCCCGTGAAAACGAGCAGCGGCCCGCCGCCCCTCTGTTCCGGGCTCAACGGCTCGAAAGCGGCCCCCGCGCTGAAATAGTCAAGATCGACACCATTTTCGACCGGCATGACGCGATCAGAGCTTAGCCCGGTCAGCCCCCCAAACAGTTCGGCCTCCGCCGCGCTGACGAACAGGCTCAGGTCCGCGCGCCCGGCGACCTGCTGCTCAAAGGCGAGGAGTTTCCGGGCTTCGCGGCGATTGATCCAGCCCATCGGTCCGCCTTGCACCTCGCCATAGGCGGCATATTTCGCTGAATCCACGTCCACGAAATCCATGATGAAGCGGACGCCGGATGGTAGCGCCGGCAAAAATTGCGCAACCTGGCTCGAATAGGCAAACACGGCGGAAATTGGCCGTTCCACCAACAGCCGGGCAATATGCGCACCCATTTCGGGATGATCGAACAACGCAACCGACAGGGGCCTTCCCTTGATCAGCCCAGCCACCGCCGCTACCGCGGGCCTCCGATTACGCAAGATGATCTTTTGACTAGCCGCCACTTCTTCCAACGCATCGGCATGGGCCATATCCTCCGCATTGTCGGCAAAGGCAGCGATGTGGGCCGGGGCGATTCTGGCAAGCCGCTTCACGATGTTCCAGGATCGAATCTTGTCGCCACGATCGGGTGGAAAGGGGACGCGGTGAGCGATGAAGAGAATTTCGCCGTTCATCCCAAGCCCCGCGCGATATGGGGACCAATGCAATTGGCAAGGCCAAGCGGCAGCTTTCTCCACAGCTCAACCTTGCGCTGATATTGCGGGCTCAAAGGATTGACGTCCCGCAACTCATGCCCTTCGGCAGCGCGGACATGGTAGCTGAGCGGTTCCCCTTCCCAGCCCCAGCTTTTCTTCCAGGCCGCGGGTCCGGTCCCGCCCTTGGAACGGCCGAAATCGAAGAGGCGATAGCCCCGCTCCCGCGCCAGGCTCATCAGGCGGAAATAGGCCACCTCATTGGAACGCAGCGCGCGCGCGGACGTGCTCGACCCTTGCCAATAGGGCATGCAGGCCGCGCCATGATAAAGGCTCAGGATAGAGGAGACCGGCTTCCCATGGTGGAAGACCACCGCAATGTCGGCATCCTCTCCAAAGCCGTCGAGGACCGCTTCGAAAAGGGTGCGGGGGAATACCGGCGTCCCCAGATTGTGGACGCTGCGAGCGAAAAGCGCATAATGGATGTCGCGTAGCCGCCGGTCCCTGCCAATCTCGAACTGGAGATTATTGGCCAGCCCCTTGCGCAGTTCCGCGCGGTGCTTGCGGGGTACAGCCTGCAACTGCGCCTCGTCGTCCGTTTCGAGGGGCTTGCGGAAACCCATATAGGTCTTTGATTTCGTGACCCAGCCCCCCGCTGGCGCTGGCCCGCCACGCAATTCTGCCGTGGTGCAGCCAAGACTTTCCGCCAGCGTCCAGCACGCTTGCGCCAGCGTCTCCGCCACATGATCGCCGTCTGCCAGCATGCCGCCTCCGACCGCAAATCCGCTGGACACCAAAGCACGGCCGAACAGCCAGGAACGGATTTCGGTCAGGGGCAGGACGCCCCTGATTGCCCCGGCGGCATCGCGGGCAACGAGATAATGCGCCTTCTGTCCCGTCCCGGTTGCGACCGCCTTGATCCATGCCGGGCGGTGGAACGGCGTTGAATCCGGCCGGCTCCGCACAAAAAGCTCCAGCGCCGACAGTTCCGCCGGATCGTCAAGATCGGCGAGTGTCACCGCTAGAGCGTCAGGATTGAAGGGCGCGTTCATCAGGCGGCCTTCGCAAGCGGCGGGAAGGCAAGGGCCTTCGCGCGCTCATCTCTCAGAATCTGATCGATCCGCCCCCATCGGAAATCTTCCGTAGCTTTCCTGAGCTTGCCTTCCATTGCCGACAATCGGCTATAATGCCTTAGCCTAGACCTCAGCGGAGCAGCAGCAACGCGCGGCTGATCGGGGTCCATTTCCCAAGGATGGAAGTAGATGATCGCGGGCCGACCTTCGCCATTCACCTGCCGGATCGCCCATTTTGAAAAGCCATAGGGCAGCAGCCGGAAGAAACCGCCGCCGCCCGCGGCCAGTGTCCGGCCCCCAAGCCGGGCAGTGGTGACTGGCAACTCCACAAGCTCGCTGCCCTTCACTGGCAAAAAGGCAAATCGGGGCGCTTCCGGCCAGCCATAATGGTCGTGCCTCACCGGCGCGACGCTGCTTGAATAGGCATAGCCCTCCTCCGCCAATACGGCGTGAGCCCAGGGATTCCGTGCATCGATAGAGAAACTGGGCGCCCGATAGCCGGTAACGGCCCTCCCGGCCGCATCTTCGATCAGCCGCCGCGATTTCCTGAGATCCTGCCGGAATTCCTCCGGCGTGAATGTGAAGACCCGGCGGTGATCATGGCCATGGCTGGCTATTTCATGTCCCGCCTCTGCAATACCGCGGATGAGAGCGGGATAACGTTCTGCCACCCAGCCCAATATGAAGAAGGTGGCTTGAACCCTGGCTTCTTCGAACAGCGCCAGCACGGCGTCACAATTGCGCTCCACCCGGCAGGGCAATCGCTCCCAATCGGCGCGTGATATCGTGCGCTCAAAGGCGCCGACCTGGAACCAGTCCTCGACATCGACGGAAAGGGCGTTCAGCATCGATCCCGGGCAATGCCCCTCCCCTTTGGTCAGGCGGCCCGGCTGCCGCGCAGATAAGCCATTTCCTTATCGTCCCGCTCGACCCAATCGACCAGCAGCGCGAGCATCTGGCGAATTGCCTTTTCCTGTTCGTCGAGCCGCATTTCCAAGCTGGCAATGCGAGCGAGTGCCTCCTCGACGCGCAGATCGGGACCGTTTGGCGCCGCACGGGCAAGCCGTGGTCCCTCCACCGCCTCACGAAGCTGTTCGACCTCAGCCCTGAGACTGGGCTCGTTCCGGTTCTGATCGAAACGGAGCGAACCTGGAGTTTTCTTGTTTTCCGTGATTTCCGCGTCGCCCGATGATTCCATCTGGCTCGAAATCGCTCTGGCAGCCTGCGTGGGTGCGGGCTGCTCCAGCGGCGGCGTAACTGTCCAGGCTTCCTCAATGACTTGTACCGGCTCGGGTGCTACGGCCTCCGTCTTTGGCTTCGGGGCGGCGGCGAGCGGCTTTGCGGCTTCTTCGTCCTGGGCCATGTCAGCGATCACCGCTTCCACGACCTTGCCGTCGATCACCCGCAGCTTGTCGATGGCCCCCAGCAGCAGCACACGGCTGGCAAGCGCATTGATGCGGCGGGGGATGCCGTCAGTCGCCCTGAAAATCTCGACAAATCCGTCGGCGGTGAATTGCGGGTTGCCGTTCCAGCCGACCAGCGACAGCCGGTGCAGAATATAGGGTTCCACCTCATTGGGCATTATGGGGTCAAGGTGATGTGTGGCGATCACCCGCTGGCGAAGCTGCTCCAGCGCCGGAGAAATCCGCAGCGTGTCCCGGAATTCGGGCTGCCCCAGCAGGAATATCTGCAGCAAGGCCTGACCGCCGAGCTGGAAATTGGACAGCATACGCAGTTCTTCGAGCGCGGAGATTGGCAGGTTCTGTGCCTCATCCACGATCAGCAACGAGCGGCGGCCCGACCGCGCCCGCTCGTGCAGCCAGGCTTCGATGCGGCCCAGCAATACCGCTTTGTCTGCGCCATCCACAGATACCCCAAAGGCCTGTGCCGCAAGCCGCAGGATGTCGTCACCGTCCACCTGCGTCGAAACGATCTTCGCGGCCGTCAGCCGGGCGGAATCGATGGTGGCCATCAAATGCCCGACCAATGTTGTCTTGCCCGCACCAATGTCGCCAGTGATGACGATGAAGCCCTCGCCCTGTGCCAGCCCATAGCCCAGATAGGACATCGCCTTTCGATGGGTGGTGCTTTCAAAATAAAAATGCGGATCGGGGGTGAGCTGGAAAGGCCGTCCCGTCAGTCCGTAAAATTGATCGTACATGCTCACTTCTCCGCGGTGCCAGAATCCCCGGTAGTTCAGAATTGGTAACGAAGACCTAATTGCGCCAAAGCCGAAACGGTGCTTTCGAAGCCGTCAGCATCCACACTGTCGATGCCAAGCGCAGCCGTGCCGCGCAGACGGTCCGTGAAATTGCGGTAATAGCCTGCATAGGCGCCCATATTGTAGACATCGATCGTGCCCAGCACGGCGCTGTCGAAATAATTGGCGTAGAGCTGGACATCTACGCCGGACTTTTCGTCCAGGCGGCGGGCGGCGAACAGATTGGCGGAGTAATTCTCGTCCAGCTTGCCGTTTACGCCAGCGAAGATGCCCGTATCAGGCGCGATGAACTTGCGCCGCGAATAGCCGAGCGCCACGCCATAATCCCACCTGCCCGACCGGCTGCTGAGCTGCGCCGCGATCCCGCGATGGCGGAAATTGGCCGCGCTGATCGCCTGAAGCACGTCGTTGAAGCAGACACCGCCTCCCTGCGTCCCGAAAGCGCAGCCAGCAAAGTCGCCACTGAAGGGATTGCTGGCAATGGTGAAGCTGGTCGGGAGGCTCGCCAGATTGTCGTTGATCTGCCGCCCAAAGCTGCTGATCCCGTCATAGGCCGCAACCTGCAGGCTGGTGCGCCCATTGGGCTGATAGCTGAACATGCCGGTATAGGTCATTGAGCCATAGCGCCGCCCGACATGCACCTCCAGAGAGGTCCGCCGGCTGGGCCGCCACATCACCCCAGCGTCCCAGATGAGGCCGTCCTGATCGTAGGTCAGTTCGCGCGGGGCGCTCTTGTCTGTGACGAAGCGGCCCTTGCTGTCCACCACGGGATTGCCGCCCGCATCGAGCAGAACGTCCCGCTGGCTGATCTCGATATCTTCATAGCCAATGCCACCCACCAACGCGATATGCCCAGAAACGGGCACGGTCACATCCGCGCGGACATGCTTGCCCTCATAGCGCTGGTCAAGCTGGCCGGCGTCCTCACGGTCATAGCCTGCGCCGACGGACCAGCCGAAGGGCCGCTCGCCCGGCTGCATGCCAACCGCCACCTGCGCGCTGTGATAGACGCTATCGTCATAGCCCCCCAAGGTCTGAACCCCGGTTGGCGTCGTGACGTCAGTATCGCTGTCGACCCGCGAATATCCAAGGCGATAGGCAGCGTTGACGCTGAGTTCGCCGACATGCGTGGCGAGCGTTGGCCCTGCATAGGCGGAGTAGATCTCACCTATATTGTCGCCGATCAGCGTGCCATTTGCCCCGCCCAGACCATCGGTTCGCGCTCTTGTGGCAATCGCACCGCCTTCAAGGCTCAGCGCATCGCCGATGATACTCACGCGCCCTCGGGCAAGGCCGCTCACCACATCCTCGTCGCCCAGATCATTGTTCCAGGAAAAATGATGCTCATAGCGCAGGTTGACCTGTCCCTCTGCCCGCCGGGTCTGGACACTCGCATCGACGCCCACGGCAACGGAACTGTAGGTCAGCACATCATCGCTACCGCCCTTCAGGTCAGCAATGAAGACCTGATCCAGTTCCAGATAGGGCGACACGTCGCTACGCTTTGCCGCTGAGGCAGGTGTCGCGAGGCCGGCAAACAGAAGCAGCGCCGCCGCCGCGGCAGGCAAATGATTGAATACGGCTTTCATGCGCCACCCTGCCCGTAATAGCTCCCGAAGCGGCGGCCGCCGGGCGAGAATTTCACTCCGTTCAGGAGCAACTGAATATTGTCGCAAGCGGCCAACAGGCCCACGGCATCGCGCAACGCCGTCTCGGTCGTCTCATCCGCCCGCACCACGAGCACCGTCTGCCCCACATGCCCGGCAAGCGCCGCAGCAGGGGACGCCGCAAGAATTGGCGGGGAGTCGAAGATCAGGATGCGATTTGGATAGGGCGCCGTCAGTGCATTGAGCACGGCCCCGGTACGCGACGAAGCCAGATATTCGGTATCGGCATTGGTTTGCCGTCCAGCGGGCAGCACGAAAAGACCAGGCAAATCCGTGCGAATGACGCAATCCGCGACGTCCATAGCCGGGTCGGCGAGTGCATCCATAAGACCCGGACTGCCAGCAATTCCAAGTGTGGAAAGGATGCTGGGCTTGGCGAAATCGGCATCGACCAGCAGAACCTCGACATCCTTTTCGGCGGCGATGGAAAGCGCCAGATTGACGGCGCAGAACGTCTTGCCTTCGCCCGGATGTGCCGAGCAGATCAGAATCCGCTCTGCATGGAGTATCTTTTCACCCTGCCTACCTCCGGCAGCCGTGAGCAGAAGCTGACGCTTGATGATTCGGAATTCCTCGGAAAGTCCACTGATGGGACCATCGGGGAGGACAAAACCGGCTTGGCGCAGGGCAGACTGGTCAACAGACTGTACCGGCCTTTCATCAGCGGTGGGACGGAAAACGGAATCCACGGCCTTGGCAGCGACAGCGGAGGGCGTGGGCACTACGGGAGTTGCCTTGCTGCGGAGAGCATCCGCGAAATCATAGATTTCCGCAGCGCGTTCCAGCAGCGATCCGGTAGGCTTGGCCGGGCGATTCTGATTCATCTCTTCTCCCTTCAGGCCACCAGTCCGCGCTGGATGAATTCCACCGCCACCAGCAGCAGGCAGACCGCGACCAGCGCGCCGCCTACTCCAGCAAAAAGGCGCAGCTTTTTGGCGCGCAGTTCGCGCTGGGCCGCCGTCAGGGTCTCTGTCACAGCGCCGACTACGGGGAGACCAGTCAGCCGCTCAAGCCGCGCTGCCGTCGAGTAGGTCGTACGCAATTGCCCCTTGGCGAATGCCGCTCCGACGCCACCGCCCACCCCCGCGACCAGCACGGCCAGCAATAAAAGCGGCCGATTGGGCGCCGCAGGTGTCCTGGGGCTGCTCGGCGGATCGATTACACGAAACTGGATGGCATCGGTCTTTGCCCTGGCGTCCCCGCGCAGACGGATGTCCTCGCGGTCTGCGAGCATCTTGTCATATTGTGCTTTCAGCACGTCATAGTTGCGGCTGAGCTGCGCCTGTTCGGCGGCTACGCCCGGCTCGCTGGCCTGCTTTTCCGCCAGCCGCTGCATGTCGCCAGTCAGTTGCGCCTTGCGCGCGGCGAGCGCCGATACCGCGGCCTGCTTCTCTGCCTGCATGCTGCGGATGGAAATATAGGCAGGATTGGGCGTACCGCCCCCTCCGCCGCCACCCGATCCCATGGACTTGAGGTTCGCAAGCTGGCGCTTCAGCGCAATCACATCGGGATGATTGTCGGTCCATCCGCGCGCCCGCGCCGAAGCCAGCTCGGCCTGGGTCGCGCTATAGGCGCTTCCACCGCCACCGGCGCCCGGGGTGGCGATCGTCGCCGGAGTGGAGGCGAGCTGTCCATTCATCGCCGCTAGAGCGCTCTGCGCCGCCACAAGCTGCGATTCGATCTGGTTCAGTTCCTGTCGCGCGGCATCCATGCGCTCGCTGATCGAGCCCGTGCCGGGAAGCAGGCCCAGATATTGCTGCTCGAACTCCATGCGTTTCTGTTCTGCTTCCTGGAGTTGCAGTTCCCGCTCAGCCAATTCGTTGTCCAGGAACTTGAGCGTCTGGCTGGTCTCCGCCCGATCGTCGGCGAGATTTTCCTCAACGAAGATATCGATCAGCTTCTGGACCACCGCCGTCGCCATTTTTGCATTGGCGGCGTCGGACATGCCGCTGTCCGCCGATGTGGCCGTGATTTCGAACAGATTATCCTGCTGGGCCACGACCTTGATGTTTGTCCGCAGCATCTCGACCTTGCCCGCCATGTCACGGGGGCTCGCCACGCTGAGGCTGAGGTCGGTGCCCCGTACCACCTTTTCCAGGTTGACGGTGGACGTCAAAGTCTGGCGGACGCGGTCGACCTCCTTCTGCTGCTCGATCGGCGTGATGCCCATCTTGCCGGGCAGGATCGACTGCATCTGCACAAAGATGCGGGCACGCGATTCATAGCTGTTGGGGATCAGCGCCACGGCAAGCCAGCCGACCGCGCAGATCGCCCAGGCAACGCCAAGCGCCAGCCAGCGGCGATTCCAGACGCTATGCGCCGCAATCAGGATTTCATCATAAATATTATTCATAAGTTACTGAAAATCCTGTCCCCTGAACCAGCAAAGCGCTCCCTAGAACATGCTCTCCGGAATGATGATGACGTCGCCCGGCTCCAACCGGACGTTTGCCTTGCTCTCACCCTTTTTGAGCAGGTCGCCGATGCGCAGCCCATATTCCGCCTGCTTTCCGCTTCCCTTGTCGAAGCGCACCAGCCGCGCCTTGTTACCGGCGGCGAACTCAGACAGGCCGCCCACCGAAATCATGGCGTCAAGCAGCGTCATATTGGCGCGATAAGGGATTGAGGCAGGCTTTTCGGTCGCTCCGACAATTCGGACCTGCTGAGAAAAAGTCCCCGCGAAATTATTCACGATCACCGAGACGATCGGCTGCTGGATATATTGCGAAAGCTGCAGCTTGATGTCCTCGGCCAGCATCGAAGGCGTCTTGCCCACCGCGGGCATGTCCGTGATGAGCGGGGTCGTGATGCGGCCATCGGGACGCACTTGGACCTTCGCGCCAAGCTCCGGATTGCGCCAGACGAAGATCGTCAGTTCGTCCAGCGGCCCAATGATATATTCCTCGCCGGGCCCCTCTTCAGCCGAAACAAAGGAGGCTGGCGGAAGCTGCTGCCCCCCGCCAGTCGAAGAACAGCCCGCCAGCGCCATGGCGCCAAGCGCAAGCGTCAGGAAAAGACCGGATTGCCGCGTCATACGCATTATATTCACCCTCATTGCCCGCACGCACAGACCATCGCTCACGGCGACAATCTGCACAGGATTTCAGTCCGCTATGCCGAGAAAGGGTGAAGATTGGGTTAGGATTGATTTCGAAGGGGAAATGAGAGTGCCGAGATCCTGCGAGGCGAAATCTTTTAAGCCTGGAAATCTTTCCCGTTCGGGCTGAACCTGTCGAAGCCCATTTACTTCTTCAAAAAGAAGTAGAGCCCTTCGACAGGCTCAGGGCCAACGAATTTTCTATTCGAACAATTTCTTACTCCACCAGCATCTCAAGCGGCGGCTTATGCCCCAGAAAGGCTGACGGACTAGCGCTCGCGCCATAGGCGCCCGCGAGGAAAATGGCGACGATATCGCCGGGCCCTGCTTCAGGAAGCGCAACCTTCTCTGCCAGCCGGTCCAGTGGGGTGCACAGGCATCCCACGACGCTCACGGGCTCTTCTGCCGGATCGATGCCAAATTTATTGGCGATCGCGACTGGGTAATTCCGCCGGATCACCATTCCGAAGTTGCCACTTGCGGCCAATTGATGGTGCAGACCGCCGTCGACGACCAGATAGGTTTCGCCCTGGCTCACCTTCCGGTCCACGATCCGGGTGAGGTAAACCCCTGACTCGCCGACAAGCCAGCGGCCGAGTTCAATGGCAAATTCCGTGTCCTTCAAAATGGGGGGCCGGTTCTCCAACGTTTCGGACAGCGCGGCTCCGACTTTCTCCACATCGACCGCACGGTCGCCCGGGAAATAGGGAATGCCGAAACCGCCGCCGAGATTAACAAGCGGTGGCGCGGCTCCGGCTTCCTCCGAAAGACGCGCGGCCAGGCCAACGGTGGCGCGCTGCGTCTCGATCAACGCCTCTGCGTCCAATGTTTGGGAACCTGCAAATATATGAAATCCGCGCCACTGCGCTCCCTCCTGGATTAAATTCCTGGCGAGCGTCCCCGCTCGGTCGGCATCGATTCCGAAAGGCTTTGAACCACCCCCCATGCGCATGCCCGATCCCCGCAGGTCGAAGTCGGGATTTACGCGGACGGCAAGACGCGGCCTTTTGCCAAGCTTGTCTCCAATGGCAAGCGCACGATCCGCCTCCCCCTCAGATTCCAGGTTGAGCGTAACTCCGGCCATGATTGCGAGCTTCAACTCATCGTCGCGCTTTCCGGGCCCGGCAAAGCTTATCCGTTCCGCAGGCATACCGGCTGCCAGAGCCATCTCCACTTCCCCGCCGGAAGCAACATCGAAACCGTCGGTGAGCCTCACCATCTGCCTCAACAATGGACCATAAGGATTTGCTTTTATGGCATAATGCAAAGACACGCTCGCCGGAACGGCCGCACGGAACCGCGCCACCTGCGCCTTCATTACGTTAAGATCATAAACAAAGAGCGGCGTATCCCCTGCCTCGTCAATAAGGGAGGCCGCGCCGCATCCCCCGATGAGGAGCATGCCGTCCTCCCCGGAAAAGAAAGGGGGTATGGGACCCATCGGCTTCATGGCCTGAACTCCTGCGCCAGCTTCACCCGGTCGATCTTGCCATTTGGATTGCGCGGAAAACCCTCCACGAAGCGAATATATTTGGGCTGCATGAAATTGGGCAGCTGCGCCTTCAGATGCTCTTTCAACATATGTTCGGCCTGCCCCTGCTCGATGTCTCCACGCTGCCTTAACAGCAGCGCTATGGCAGCGCCAAGCCGCTCGTCGGGAGTACCCAATGCGACAGCTTCCACAATATCTGAACTTTGAACCGCGACCTCTTCGATTTCCGTGGGGCTGATGCGATTGCCGGCGCTCTTGATCATCGCATCGTCGCGCCCGACAAAATAGAGCAGCCCTTCAGCGTCCCGCCTCACCATGTCACCGGACCAAACCGCTATTCCTCCATAGAGGGACGCGGGCGGCGCCGGGCGGAAGCGCTCTGCCGTACGTTCAGCGTCCTGCCAATAGCCTTTGGCTACCAAGGGCCCTGCATGGACCAACTCGCCCGGCTCATCGTCCACAGTCAGGCTGCCATCGGGGCGGACCACCAATATTTCGGCAAATGGAATGGCTTTGCCCATGCTGTCGGGATGGCTGCTGACCAGGGACGGGTCAAGATAGGTCGACCTGAACGCTTCGGTCAGCCCATACATGGGATAAATGTCGGCTTGCGGAAACATGTCCTGCAAACGCTTAACCAATGGCCGGGTCAATGCTCCACCGCTGTTCGTCAGCCGCTTCAGTCTGGCTGCTGTCTCAGGAGGCCAGGGATGTTCGGTCAACTGAACCCAAAGCGGCGGCACGCCCGCCAAGGTCGTAATATCATATTTGCTGGCCGCCTTCATGACGTCGCGGGGGGTCAAATAGTCCAGGGGAACCGCGCATCCCCCAGCCGCCCAGGTAGAAAGCAACTGATTCTGCCCATAATCGAAGCTCAGCGGCAGCAAGCAGAGCGTCCGGTCCTGCGGGGAAAGGCGCAAATAATGCGCTACCGACACCGCTCCGAGCCAGAGATTCGCGTGGCTGAGCATCACGCCCTTGGGCCGCCCCGTCGATCCGCTGGTATAAAGGATGGCGGCAAGCTCGTCCGGACCTGCGGAAGAAGGCGGCAAAAAGTCCCGCCAGCCGTCAATGGCCGCTTCCCCCTCGCCCTCGGCGGCGAGATCACATCCTTGGGGCACATTTCCGGCCTCCAGCGTGTCGAGCCGTGACTTTGTTCCTGTCAGCAGCCTTGCCCCGCTATCGGCCAGGATATGCGCCACCTGCATATGCTTGAGCAGCGGATTGACCGGCACATGCACCAGCCCCGCGCGGGCGCAGGCCAGCGGCATCAGGCAGGCGAGCCTGGTCTTGCCCATCCAGCTTGCCACCCGCCCCCCGGTTTGGGGGACAGTCTGGGCGAGCCAGGCGGCCAGCCGGCCCACCGCCGCGTCCAGCTCTGCATAGCTGAGGGTGCCGAAACGCCCTTCAAGCGCGATGGCGTCCGCTGTCCCTTCGCGGCACAGATGATCGATGGGTTGCGGTTCTGAATCCAGTGACGTCATGATCCGCTTTTTGTTATATCCTCCCCCGAAATAACAAGGGAGAAAGCGCTTTGTGGGTCAAAGGGGAATATCATGACGATTTCGCCGACGTCCGGAAAGCATCGCGCGACAGTTTAAGCCGGCAAAATCAGCGGCACATCTTTGACCGGATCGACTGGATCGAAAAGCTCTACAACTACTGCTTTTCCGGCTATCCGCCTCTCTACGTCCGCGCCCGCGCAGAGGGAGCTGAAGCGTGGCTCTTCCTCTATCATCGCCGTACGGGCGAATATCATTCGCTTGCCAATTGGTATAATTTCTCATTCCGCCCGGTTTTCGCTGGAAATCCTGACGACAGGACGCGGATGGCGCTATTGAAGGCGATGGCCCGGCGGCTGCGGGGCCGGGCAGCCCATATTGTCCTGCGTCCGGTTACTGACGAGAACGATCTCATCCGCCTCATCACCCGCGCGTTCCGTTCCGCTGGTTGGGCCGCCGTGGCGCAGCCTGTCGATACCAATCATTATCTGGACCTCGGCGACCGCGACTTCGACAATTACTGGTATGTCCGCCCCGGCGCGCTTCGCAGCACCGTTGACCGCAAGGCGGCAAAGTTTCCCGTCGATATTCAGATCCACAGCCAATTCTCCCCCGATATTTGGGGCGAATATGAGGAAGTGTACGAAAATAGCTGGAAACCGAAGGAAGGCAGCCTTGCCTTCCTTCGCGCCATTGCAGAACAGGAGGGCGAGGCGGGAAACCTGCGCATCGGCATCGCGCGAAGCAATGGCAAGGCCGTGGCCGCCCAGTTCTGGACCGTCGACAATGGGATCGCCCTGATCCACAAGCTGGCGCATCGGGAGGATTCCGCCGCCGGGTCCCCCGGAACGCTGCTCAGCCACGCGATGTTCCGCCAGGCGATAGACATCGACAAGGTCCACCGCATCGACTTCGGCACCGGCGATGACAACTATAAGCGGGACTGGATGGAGGAGGAACGTCCGCTCTATCAAATCGACTTTTACAACCTTCGCCGCCCGGCGAGCTGGATTCCCGCACTTAAAAGCTGCATTTCCGCCCTTGTCCGCTCCCGCAAGAAATAATAGGGGGAACCCCCGAATATAGGGCAATCCTGGGGGAATAGATGCACGAAGGCGTGGATATCGTCGAGCATACGGTACGCTCCGTACTGCATGACGTGCTTGGCATCTCGGAAGAGAGGCTGGCGCTTTTCGACGAAACCACGCCGCTTTTCGGTGCTTTGCCGGAAATGGATTCCATGGCGGTCGCGGGCCTTCTCACCGAGCTGGAAGACAGGCTCGGCATTATCATTGAGGATGAGGATGTCGACGGCGAAACCTTTGAAACCCTCGGCAGCCTGATCCGCTTTGCCACGGACAAGGCGCTGGGGTGATCTGCCAGTACAGCTTTTCCGGCAATAGCGAGCAATATGTGCACCTTGGCCGGAAACATCCGCGCCAAATTCTGATCATCCCGCCCTTTTTTGAAGAAATGAACCGCACGCGGTGGCTGTTGCTGGCAGCGATGCGGACGCTCGACGAAGCACGAATCGGAACGATACTGCCAGATCTGCCCGGCCAGAATGAAAGCCTGGTGCCTGACAGTGAGATCAGTCTTGGCATTTGGCGCGCAGCTCTGGAGCGGCTCGCGGCCCAATCCGGCGTCATTATCGACATGATTGCAGCCTTCCGGTCCGGGGCGATCCTGGATGATGCCGTGAACTGCTCCCGCAATTGGCGCCTTGCGCCAGAGGATGGTCCGGGCCTGCTGCGTCAACTGGTGCGCACGCGCCTCGCCGCCGACCGGGAAGCCGGAGCTGCCAGCAGCAAGGCCACTCTGCTCCTAGAGGCGCGGCAACAAGGCATGCTGTTTGCGGGCTGGGAAATACCTTCAGTGATGATCCAGGAACTGGAGGCCAGCAGCCTGCCCGTCCATGACGAGGTCAGAACTGTCCTGCTTGAAGGCAGCAGCGCCCCTGCCGACGCCTATGTGAGCGGCAAGCCGCTGTGGCGGCAAAGCGAGCCGCAGGAAGATCATTGGCTGGCACAACAGATCGCCGCAGACCTCGCCGCCTGGATGCCTAGATGAGGCAGCAAGTCCAGTTTTCCTGCCGGGGATGCGAACTGGCCGGCAGTATCGATGATGGCCGCTCGGCGACTGGCCTGCTGATCGTTTCGGGGGGCAATGAAGTTCGTGCCGGGGCTCATCGCGGCATGGCAAAGCTTGCCGCCCGCCTTTCACGCGATGGGTTTCCCGTTTTCCGCTTCGATCGCCGCGGAATAGGCGACAGTGAGGGCGAAAATGGCGGATTTCTGTCTTCCAGCCCCGATATTGCAGCGGCTCTCAAAGCCTTTCGCCAGGCTTGTCCCAGGCTGGATCGGGTGGTTGCTTTTGGCAATTGCGACGCAGCAACCGCCCTTGCCCTGCACCATGATCCCGAGGACATTGCAGCGCTGCTCCTCGCCAATCCCTGGGTGATAGAGAATGGCAACGGCATGCCCTCTGCCGCGGCCATCCGCCGCCGCTACTGGGAACGCCTGCGCAACCCACGCAAGCTATGGGAATTGGCGACCGGACGGATCGATTATTCCCGACTGTTGCAGGGAGTAAGGGTCGCGAGTGGCAATGGCGAGGAAAGCCCTCTAGCCCGGAAAATGGCTCGCGCCTTGTGTCAAAGCAGGCTGCCGGTAACCTTCATTCTTGCCGAGGGTGATAATACGTCAATGGCGTTTCAAGACGCATGGAACCGCCCTTCCTTCAGCCCGCTCCATGGCGGCGGCCGGGTCCGCACAATCAGGATCCCGACTGTGTCCCACAGCTTCGCGGGCCGGGAAGACGCCGAGGCCCTCTACCGCGCGATACGGAATATGCTGCACCACATTTCAATGGGTTGAGCGGGTGGCCTGTAATGTTGACGTTCCCAGAGACCTGATTTCCGTCGTCCTCGCGAAGGTGGGGACCCGCTTCTCTTCGACGGAGTTTAAGAAACAGCGGGCCCCCTGCCTGCGCAGAGCGACGGCTCATTTTTCTCAATGGCAACTTCCATTCAAAGCAGCCATTCCCAAGAAAAATCGCCGCTATCCGGCCTTGGCCTTCGTCTTCGCCGGCGCTTTCTTTGCCGTGCTTTTCTTCGCCGCCGCCTTCTTCTTGCCCTTGGCAGGCGCCTTCGCCGCCCGTTCGTCGATCAGCTGAGCAGCCTCCTCAAGGGTGAGGCTGTCCTTATCCACTGTCTTGGGAAGAGTCGCATTGATGGTGCCGTCGGTCACATAGGCACCATAGCGCCCATCCATCAGCTTGATCGCAGCACCGGTCCGAGGATGCTCGCCCAAAGCCTTTAGCGGCTCGCGGCTAGCGCCGCCGCTCGCACGGCCGCCCCGGCCAGCAGCGTCGGCGAGCTTCGCCACTGCGGCGTTCATGCCGGTATCGAACACCTCTGCCGTGCCCGACAGCCGCGCATATTTGCCGTCATGGGCAAGATATGGGCCGTAGCGGCCAATGCTGGCGGTGATCGGCTTTCCGGTTTCGGGATGATCGCCAATAGTCCGCGGCAGGCTCAGCAGCTTGACCGCCCAATCGAGGCCAAAATCCTCACCCGGAATATCGCGGGGTATAGAGGCACGAGCCGCCTCCTTGCCGCTTCCCATCTCGATATAGGGCCCAAAGCGCCCGGATTTCCGAACGATGTCCTGCCCGGTTTCGGGATGCTGTCCCAATATTTCGGGCTGGTCGCTTTCGCCATTGCCTTCATTGCCGCCCGGCTGGCCGAATTTGCGGGTATATTTGCACTCGGGATAGTTGGAGCAAGCAATGAACGCACCAAAGCGCCCGCCGCGCAGCGACAGCTTGCCTTCGCCGCACATTGGGCAGGCGCGCGGATCGCTGCCGTCCCCCCGGTCGGGGAAAAGCATGGGCGCCAGGAACTTGTCCAGCTCAGCGGTGACTTCAGAGGGCTTCTGTTCCATCACCTCGGACGTTTTGGGCTTGAAATCGCGCCAGAACGCCTCGAGCACCTTTTGCCACTGCGCTCGGCCGCCGCTGACCTCGTCCAGCTCATCCTCAAGCGCCGCCGTGAAGTCATAGGAGACATAACGTTCAAAGAAGCGTTCGAGGAATGCGGTCACGAGCCGGCCGCTCTCCTCCGCAAAGAAGCGATTCTTTTCGATGCGAACATAGTTGCGGTCCTTCAACGTCTGCAGCGTCGAGGCATAGGTAGAGGGACGGCCGATCCCGAGCTCTTCCAGCTTCTTGACGAGACTCGCCTCGCTGTAGCGCGGTGGCGGCTGGGTGAAATGCTGCTCGGCGGAAACGGACTTCTTGGCGGGCGCATCGCCCTCCTTCATGCGCGGGAGGAGCTTGCCCCCTTCCTCATCGCTATCATCGACGCCTTCCTCATAAAGCGTCAGAAAGCCGGGGAAAATGACAACCTGGCCTGTGGCGCGAAGACCGGTGCGTCCAGTGCTGTCCCGCAACTCCACCGTAGTGCGCTCAAGACGCGCCGATGCCATCTGGCTCGCAAGAGCCCGTTTGAAGATCAGGTCGTAAAGCTTTGAATGATCGCCAGAACCCAGTCGCTCCCGCTTGAAATCCGTCGGACGGATCGCCTCATGCGCCTCCTGCGCATTCTTGGCCTTGGTTTGATATTGGCGCGGCTTTTCCGGCAGGTAGGAACCGTCATAGCGGTCGGCAATCGCCTTGCGCGCGGCGGAGATGGCGCTGCCGTCCATCTGGACACCGTCCGTACGCATGTAGGTGATTGCCCCATCCTCATAGAGCTGCTGCGCTATCCGCATGGTATGGCTGGCGGAAAAGCCCAGCTTGCGGGCCGCCTCCTGCTGCAAGGTGGAGGTGGTGAAGGGTGGCGGCGGATTGCGGGTGAGAGGCTTTGTCTCAACGCTTTCCACCTTGAACTGCGCAGCTTCGACATCGGCCTTGGCGGCATCTGCATCGCCCCGCTGGCCGAGCGTCAGCTTCTCGACCTTTTCGCCCTTCCAACGGACAAGACGCGCGGTAAAGCCTTGGCCGCCCTGCTCCATTTCAGCCGAAACGGACCAATATTCCTGCGGCTTGAAGCTTTCGATCTCCCGCTCGCGGTCAACGACCAGGCGAAGAGCCACGGACTGCACACGGCCAGCCGACTTGGCGCCGGGCAGCTTGCGCCACAGCACCGGAGAGAGGGTAAAGCCGACCAGATAATCGAGAGCCCGCCGGGCGCGATAGGCATCGATCAGATCTTCATCCAACCCGCGCGGCTGCGCCATTGCCTGAGTTACAGCATCCTTGGTGATGGCGTTGAAAGTGACCCGGTCCACCTTTTGAGGCAGCGCCTTTTTCTTTTTCAACACCTCCTGCACATGCCAGCTTATCGCTTCGCCTTCCCGATCAGGGTCGGTGGCGAGAATCAGGCGGTCGGCCTTCTTGGCCTCATCGCTGATGGCCTTTAGCTGCTTGCCCTTGTCCGCATAATTTTCCCAGGCCATGGCAAAGCCATTGTCCGGATCGACAGAACCATCCTTCGCGGGCAAGTCGCGCACATGGCCATAGGAGGCCAGCACGCGAAAATCGCCGCCCAGATATTTCTCGATGGTCTTCGCCTTGGCTGGCGATTCAACAATGACTAGCTGCATGTTCCCGCTTGTTCCGTCCTTACGCGTACACGCACGAGGCTGGCGGCGAACCCGGCCAGCCGTCAAGAGCCGGGTGGATATGCGTATTTTGATTGGAACGGCAAGGGGTGATCAGATTACGCCAGCGATACCCTGCCGCCCGCATGGCGTTCCAGCCGCCCCGCAAGCTCGAGTTCCAGCAGTACCGTCTGCACAATGGCAGGGGCCAGGGCGGACTGACGGATGATCTCATCCACCGGCACTGGCGTCAGGCTTAGCAGCACCGCCACGTCGCGCCTTTCCCGGTCGGTCGCATCGATCGGCACCGGCTCATGGGTGAAGTTCAGCCTCTCCTGCCGGACCAATCGCGAATCCATGGGACCAATGGCCTCTATGACATCCCCAGCATTCTGGACGAGCGTTGCGCCTTCGCGGATGAGCAGGTTGCATCCCTGCGCCCTGGGATCCAGGGGGGAGCCCGGCACGGCCATGACTTCCCTTCCCGATTCGGCCGCAAGCCTGGCAGTGATCAGCGACCCCGAGCGCGGGGCAGCCTCCACTACTACGGTCCCGGCGGACAGTCCGGCAATGATCCGGTTGCGGGATGGAAAATGGCGGGCAAGAGGCTGTGTGCCGGGCGGCTGCTCAGCCAGCACCAGCCCGTCCTGCGCCATGCGTTCCTGCAACGTCGCATTTTCAGGAGGAAAAGCGATATCGATGCCGCTCGCGATCACGCCCACGGTCCCGCTTGCCAATGAGCCTTCATGCGCGGCCGTGTCGATGCCACGAGCGAGGCCCGAGACGATCGTGGCTCCTGCGCGGCCCAGATCCTGCGCCAGACCCCGCGCAAAGCGGCAGGCGGCGGCGGACGCATTACGGGCGCCGACCATGGCGATCATCGGACGGTCCAGAAGCTCGAGCCGGCCCTGGTAGATGATGGCCGGCGGGGCATTTTCGATTTCCGCGAGCGGGTGCGGATAATCTTGCTGGCCAAGGAACATGTAGCGGGCACCAAGCGCCCGGACCCGTTCCACCTCCCGCTCAATGTCACTAAGACTGGCAAGACGGGGCGGCCTTCCGCCACCGCGCGCTGCCAAATCGGGGATCGCCTGAAGCGCCGCCTGCGCCGTACCGAAGCGCGCGATCAACTGCGAATAGGTGACGGGTCCAATATTGGCCGAACGAATGAGCTGCAGCCGGGCAAGCTTGTCCCGCGCGCCAAATTTATCTGCTGTCACTGCTTGTGAGGGTCCTAATGAGAATTGCCAACCCTGGGCTCAGTGCCGGTCAGGAGACGCATGATGTTCCCGCGATGCTTCCACAGCAGGACGATGGTGAGGCCCAGGAAAAGCGGCACAAGATCGAACCGGCCAAAGGCAGCCGCACTGACGGGCGCGGAGATCGCCGCCAGCATGCCCCCGACCGAGGAATAGCGCAGCGTCGCAAAAGCAGCGAGCCATACGCCCGCATAGACGAGGCCGCAGGGCCAATGAAGCGCGAGCGCTATGCCGAGATAGGTCGCGACGCCCTTGCCGCCATTGAAGCGCAGCCAGACTGGATAGCAATGGCCGAAAAATGCGCCTGCGCCAGCCAACAGGGCACCTTCGCGTGCCAGCATGCCCCCCACAAGAACCGCCACGGCACCTTTTGCGACGTCCAGGATCAGTGTGGCCGCCGCTATGCCCTTCCGCCCGGTGCGCAGCACGTTGGTGGCGCCGATATTGCCGGAGCCGATCTTGCGCAGATCCCCCGCCCCGACCGCCTTGGCGAGAAGGAGCCCAAAAGGTATGGAGCCAAGCAGATAACCCAGCAAAAGCGCCGCAGAAGGCGCAAGCCACAGATCAAACATGAAATTCGCCTTCGCCCTTCAGTTTTTCGACTATAAAGCCTTTGCCATGCACCGCAATCACCTTACAGTACGTATCCGCAATAACCTGTCGGGTTAATGTGCACTATGTCCTCCTGATTGCGGCGGAAAGCACAATATGACCGCCAACGAAACGAACGGCCCATATGATCCCGGAAAATGCACCGCTACTTTTTTTTGATTCAGGTGTTGGGGGGCTTTCCATTCTTGAGCCTGCACGCAAGCTGCTGCCGCAGGCGCCGGTCATTTACGCCGCGGACTCGGCTTTCTATCCCTATGGCACCAAGACCGAGGCGGAAATCTCCGCGCGCGTGCCGGCGCTGCTCGGGCGGCTTGTGGAACGCTATCATCCTCGCCTCGCCGTCATAGCCTGCAACACGGCGTCGACCATTGCGCTTTCGGTTGTCCGCGCGGCGTTGGACATTCCCGTCGTCGGCACCGTTCCTGCGGTGAAGCCCGCTGCTCTTGGGTCCCGGTCGCGCGTGATTGGAGTTTTGGGAACGCAGGCGACGGTGCGTCAGCCCTATGTCAACCGCCTGGCGCAGGAATTTGGCGCGGATTGCCTCGTGCTGCGCCATGGCAGCCGCGAACTGGTCGACTATGCGGAGGCAAAGCTCAGGGGCGAAGTCCTTGATCCCGCGGTGCCTGCGCGGGCGCTTGAGGGCTTGTTTGCGCAGGAGGGCGGCGACAGGATGGATGTCGTGGTTCTAGCCTGTACGCACTTCCCGCTGGTTGAAGCGGACCTGGCGGCCGCAAGCCCCCGCCCGCTCACTTTCATGCATGGAGGCGAAGGGATAGCCCGCCGCATCGATTATCTCACACAGGGGCAGAAATGGCCTGAGCGTCCAGTGCCAGGCATCGCCGTCTTCACGAGGCTGGGACCGGACACCGAAGCATTGGCGCCCGCCCTGCGGCAGTTCGGATTGACAGAGATTGTTGACCTCTAGCCGCCGATGGGCGGTGACGGAACCTCGGAAAAACACCTATTTATTGCGAACCATTATTGCTGGAAATTGCCGTCCGAAGGCTGTAAAGGCGCGATTATCAGGGCATGTGAAACATCGGGGCAAAGGCTGCGAGCGGGACATCAGGTGAATTACAAGCATATTTTTTCGCAGGCGATCGACCGCTTGCATGCCGAAGGCCGCTACCGCGTCTTCATAGACATCCTCCGCAACAAGGGCGCTTTTCCCAACGCCCGCTGCTTTGCCGGGCATAATGGCCCCAAGCCGATCACCGTCTGGTGCTCCAATGACTACCTAGCCATGGGACAGCATCCCAAGGTCGTTGCTGCCATGGAGGAAGCGCTTCACGATGTGGGCGCGGGCTCGGGCGGCACCCGGAATATCGGCGGAAACACGCATTATCATGTCGATCTGGAAACCGAGCTTGCCGACCTTCACGGCAAGGAGGGCGCCCTTCTTTTCACGAGCGGCTATGTGTCCAACGATGCGACGCTTTCCACGCTCGCCAAGATCCTTCCGGGCTGCATCATCTTTTCCGACGAGCTCAATCACGCATCGATGATCGCGGGCATTCGGAACTCCGGCTGCGAGAAGCGGGTGTTCCGCCACAATGATGTTGCTCACCTTCGCGAATTACTGGAAGCCGCCGATCCGGACGCGCCGAAGCTGATTGCCTTCGAATCGGTCTATTCGATGGATGGCGATGTGGCTCCGATCGCGGCGATCTGCGACCTTGCGGATGAATTCAACGCCCTCACCTATCTGGACGAGGTTCATGCCGTCGGCATGTACGGCAAGCGCGGCGGCGGTATTTCGGAACGGGATGAGGTGGCGCACCGCCTCACCATTATTGAAGGCACGCTGGGCAAGGCCTTCGGCGTCATGGGTGGCTATGTCGCAACCGACCAGGTCATCATTGACGTCATTCGCTCTTACGCGCCCGGCTTCATCTTCACCACCAGCCTGTCGCCGGTGCTGGTCGCGGGTGTCCTGGCCGCCGTTCGGCACCTCAAGGAATCCGATACCGAACGGGAAGGGCAGCAAGCCGCCGCACAGACGCTGAAGGACATGTTCAGGGCCGCCGGTCTTCCCGTCATGCCGTCAACGACGCACATCGTTCCGCTGATGGTGGGCGATCCGGTGAAGGCGAAGCGGATCAGCGATATTCTGCTTGCCGAATATGGCGTCTATGTTCAGCCCATCAACTATCCCACCGTTCCCCGCGGGACGGAGCGCCTGCGCTTCACGCCGGGGCCATCGCATACGGCGGATATGATGCGGGACCTTACCGAGGCACTGGTGGAGATCTGGGGCCGCGAGGACCTGGAACTTCGGAAAGCGGCCTAACGGGCAGCAAGACCTGCGGTCGTTTTGGGTCAAATGAAACGTTCCATTTGTCCCTATTTCCGTCGTCCCTGCGCAGGCCGACGGTTCAGCTTTTTTACTGAATGACCGCAAATAGCCCCTTCCCACTGCGCCGGAGCCTCAGGGCTCCACCTATGACAGCAAAGCCCGTAATCAACATCGCCCAGCCTGAAGGTTCCGGCACGGCGCTGATCCGTTCGATGCTGACGTCCAGCCGGACAGGATCGTTGGAGGCAAAGTAGAAGTCACCCAATAGGGCGTCGGCATAATAGAAGCCGACCTCATCCACATAACCGATCTCATCACCCCAGAAACCTGCGCTGATGCGATATGGCCGGTCAACGCGGATAATCCTGCTCAGCGTGCTGCCCTGAATTGGATAATCCCAATATGCCGGGACATCATTCCCGCCATACCACGTCCCATCCGATACGCCCAAAAAGTCATAGCTGAGGTTATGGATGATCGTCAGCACACTTCCCTCGGCGAGCGGACGATCAACCATCAGGCGCGCATGATAGACGCCCGTGCCAAGGCCGAGAGGAAGGGAAAGTCCGGCATTATGCCATTCCCCTTCGGGATGAAGGATGATTGTAGCGGCTGGCGCGGGCATAGTAGTGCCCAACATCGCCGCGGCCAAAGCTACCGGCCATTTCATGAAAGCCACACCCCCGATCCTCGATAGGGGACTATAGCCTATACTTGATCGGACTTACCGCGTTTAAGGTCCAGATCGGACCTAGAATGCATTGGCCCTGATGAAATCAATCGCAAAGCCAACCCACATCGCCAACAATATCGCGCAGGAAAGAAGATATATGAAAAAGCGCCGCGGTATCGGCCCTCTACCGATGTGGATCAGGCTATGGACAAGTCGCAGCACCACATAGAGCCATGCCAATATGATCTGCACCTGCCCCGCCAGGTGCGTCAGCAGCAAGAGCGGTATCAGCGCATAAAACAGCACAGGCATTTCAAAGAGATTGCGCAAATTGTTCGCGGGCAGCTCAACCGGTTCGAAATAGCGTAATGCAGCAGAGCCGGTAGCGAAGTCCTCCGGACGTGGCGG
The DNA here is from genome assembly GCF_035276005.1 of Rhizorhapis sp. Classification (NCBI taxonomy): domain Bacteria; kingdom Pseudomonadati; phylum Pseudomonadota; class Alphaproteobacteria; order Sphingomonadales; family Sphingomonadaceae; genus Rhizorhapis; species Rhizorhapis sp. Next base: position 9,627 of record NZ_DATEMB010000018.1, on the reverse strand, counting down.
CGTACGCCTCAAATGCCTTATCCGCTGCCAGAAAAGCACGAACCAGACGCAATAAGTCAGGCCAGCCATAACAAAGACCGGCCAGAGAATTGCCATTTGCCCCATGCGAACGCTCCCTTCAGGCACTATCGGCGCGATACAGCGATCCGCATATGGCTTGGCAAGAATCGCTCGCGGCCCCCGGATTTCCTGGGCATCAGATATGCAGCGCCCGGCCATAGGCGCTGAGCACGCTTTCGTGCATCATTTCGCTGAGCGTGGGATGCGGAAAGACCGTGTGCATGAGTTCCGCTTCGGTCGTTTCCAGCGTCTTGCCGACCGCATAACCCTGGATCAATTCGGTCACTTCGGCGCCCACCATGTGCGCGCCGAGCAATTCGCCGGTGGCTTCGTCAAAAACCGTCTTGATGAAGCCTTCCGCCTCCCCCAGCGCAATGGCCTTGCCATTGCCGATGAAGGGGAATTTGCCGACCTTCACCTTATAGCCGGCCTCCTTGGCCTTGGCCTCGGTCAGGCCGACAGACGCCACCTGCGGATGGCAATAGGTGCAGCCCGGAATATTGTTCCGGTCCATGGGGTGCGGATGCTGGCCCGCGATCTGCTCTACCGCGATGACGCCTTCATGGCTTGCCTTGTGGGCCAACCAGGGGCCGGCGGTGCAGTCGCCGATGGCGTAAACGCCCTGCACATTGGTGCGGCAATATTCGTCGGTTTTGATGTGACCCCGCTGATCGAGTTGGACGCCTAGTTCCTTAAGGCCGATGTCCTCAACATTGGGGACGATCCCTACGGCGACGATCACATGACTGAACTCTTCGGTCGTCACCTTGCCATCCTTGCCCTTGATCTCGGCCGAGATGCCCTTGCCCGTATCAGCGATCTTCTGCACGCCAGTCGAAGCGCGGATATCCATGCCCTGCTTCGTCAGTGCCTTGGTCATGAAATCGCTGATTTCAGCATCTTCCACTGGAAGGATGCGGTCCAGCATCTCGACGACAGTGACCTTTGCGCCCATGTCATTGTAGAAGCTCGCAAATTCGATGCCGATCGCGCCCGAACCAATGACCAGCAGCTTGCCCGGCATGTCCGGCGGCGTCATCGCGTGGCGATAGGTCCAGATGCGCTTGCCGTCAGATTTCGCGAAAGGCAGCTCACGTGCCCGCGCGCCGGTTGCAATGATGATGTTCTTTGCCTCCAGGTCGGTAGCCTTGCCGTCCTTGGTCACCGACAGCCGCCCCTTGCCCGTGAGCTTGCCGTCGCCGAAATAGACCGTGACCTTGTTCTTTTTCATCAGGCCCGTGACGCCCTGATTGAGCTGCTTTGCGACGCCGCGCGACCGCTGGATCACCTTGTCGAGATCAAAAGAGGGCTTTTCAACGGACAGGCCATATTTCTCGGCCTGCTTCATATAATGATAGATCTCGCTCGTCCGCAACAGCGCCTTGGTGGGAATGCAGCCCCAGTTGAGGCAGATGCCACCTAGATTCTCCCGTTCGACAATTGCGGTCTTGAGCCCCAACTGGCTCGCGCGAATTGCGGCAACATAGCCGCCAGGTCCGGAACCCAGAACGATCAGGTCGAATGTGTCAGCCATGGAAACTCCCTGCGCGCGACCGCTTCCTTCGTCGGCACGCGTCCTCAATAAGAACTATGATTTAGGCAAGCATCCCGAGCGGGTTTTCCACCAGTTCCTTGAACACCTTCATCAGCCTTGCGCCATCTGCGCCGTCGATGGCCCGGTGGTCGAAGCTGCCCGTGGCGGACATCACGGTCGCGATCTGCAGGGCGTCATCAATGACATAGGGACGCTTGTCCCCGGCGCCGATCGCCATGATCATGCCCTGGGGAGGATTGATGACGGCTTCGAACTGCTTGATGCCGAACATACCCATGTTGGACAGCGAGGCTGTGCCGCCCTGATATTCATGCGGCGCGAGCTTCCCGTCCTTGGCCCGCTGGGCGAGATCCTTCATCTCGGTCGAGATAGCGGCGACGCCCTTGCTGTCAGCGCTGGTTACCACTGGGGTGATGAGCCCCGCCGGGATCGACACGGCAACGGAGATGTCCGCGCGGGAGAATTTCAGCATCGTGTCGCCGGCAAACTGCACATTGCACTCGGGCACCTGCATCAGCGACGCGGCCAGCGCCTTGATCAGCAGGTCATTGACCGACAGCTTGACGCCACGCCCAGCGAGGCCGGCATTGAGTTCGCCGCGAAGCTTCAGCAGCTTATCGAGCTGAATATCGACCGTGAGATAAATGTGCGGCACCGTCTGCTTGGATTCGGTGAGGCGCCGGGCAATGGTCTTGCGCATGTTCGAGAGCTTGACCGCCTCGTGCGGAATGCCGAAATCCTGCGGGCCGCTGGGTGCGGACGTCACAGGTGCCCGAGCAGACTCGGCTTCCGGGGCCGTCCTGGCCACCGCCTTACCTGCCTCCACATCCGCTTTGATGATGCGTCCGCCCGGGCCCGAGCCGGTGATGGCGGAAAGATCCAACCCCTTTTGCTCGGCCAGACGACGGGCAAGAGGGCTGGCCTTGACCCTGTTTTCCGGCTGAGGCGCCGAAACCGGCTTAACCGGAACCGGATCGTGCCGGGGCTCCGATACAGGAGCTGGCGCGGCAACGGCCTCTGCCTTGGCTTTGGGTCCTTCAGCCGCCGGAGTACCGACATTGCCGGTATCCTCCCCCTCTTCGGCCAGGACCGCAATGACGGTGCCGACCTTCACATTATCCGCCCCTTCCGGGATCAAAATCTTGGCGACCGTTCCTTCATCCACAGCCTCGAACTCCATCGTCGCCTTGTCGGTCTCGATCTCGGCGAGCAGATCTCCGGCCGAAACGGTGTCACCCTCCTTCACCAGCCATTTGGCCAGGGTGCCTTCCTCCATCGTTGGTGAAAGGGCGGGCATTTGGATGTTGATTGCCATGGGGAGTCGGTGCCTTCTCTTTATTTGATTCCGCAACGAATGCCCGTTACTTGACGGTTTGAAGCCGCCGGTCAAGGCCAAGGCTTGAAACGACGCCGATTATGGCGCAGATTCCGCCACCAAAAGGCCCGGAGGATGCCTGATGAGAACCTATTTGGTTGTTGTCGATGAGACAAAGGAGGCAAGCGTCGCGCTGCGCTTCGCTGCCCGCCGCGCCGCTAAAACCGGGGGATCGGTGAAGATCGTGGCCCTGGTTCCCCCTCCCGAATTTGTCCAATGGGGTGGGGTTCAGGCCACAATTGAAGAAGAAGCGCATCAGCGCGCCGAAGCCCTTGTGGCGGGAGCCGCCGGATCGCTGATGGAGGAAACGGGCATAAGGCCTTCCATTACCGTGCGCTCGGGCGATCCGGTGCAGGTCGTCCGCAGGATGCTGATGGAGGACAATCAGATTGCAGCGCTGGTGCTCGGCGCCGCCGCCACGGGCGCTCCTGGCCCCCTGGTGAGCCATTTCGCCGGAAATGACGCTGGATCCCTGCCCTGCCCCGTGATGGTCATTCCGGGCTCATTGAGCCGCGAAGCGATTGACCGGCTGAGCTAGAAAGCCCCTATTCCGCCGCTTGCGCGAAATCCTCAAGGGGCAGCTCTCCAGCCAATCCCTCCGCCAGTTCCAGCACGATCCGTTGCAGCCTCGCAAGCCCCGACGCGGGCCATCTTAACGAGGCATCGAGATAGAGCGAGCGGTCAATCTCAAGCTGAAGCGCGTGGATATTACGCGACGGCGCGCCATGCCGTTCAAGCAGGTAATTGCCAGGATAGGGATGATTCTGCGCCGCCTTCAGTCCATGTGCCGTGGCGATCTCCGCGGCGAGACTGGACAGGCGCGCGCCCGCGCTCCGTCCGAAACGGTCGCCGATCACGACGGCAGGCGCGCTCTCTTGCCCCAGGGACAAGGGGGGCATGCTGTGGACATCGAGCAATATCGCAAGCCCAAATCGCTCGTGGGCCATGGCGAGCGAGCGGTCCAGCGCCGAGTGATAAGGCCGGTGATATTGGGCTATCCGCCGTTCCACCTCGTCCCATGCAATCGGGCCCTTCCATAGATCGCCGATAGAGGAAAGCCGCCGGGGTATAAGGCCCAGGCCGCCGCGCACCTTCGCGCTCGCCAAGAAAGGCGCACGGAAAGGCGCCCCGCTCACCATGCCCGGATCGATTTCGTTTTCGGCCCGATTGAGATCTATGACCGCCCTCGCCGGCCGGGCGACGAAAACGCAATGGCCTGCGCTGATCAAGCCATGGACCAGCAGGTCCGCCAGCCGGTCCTCAAGCCTTTCAAGACTTTCCCGGCCGTTCCTCGCATGATCCAATATGCTGGCGGGGTAATTGCGGCCCGCATGGGGCACCGAAATCACCAACGGGCTTTGCGGCACGTCAGGGCCATAGCGATAGAAGGCGTGACAGACGGAAGCGGGGGCCATTGGTGCTGGAAATTGCACGCCTCGCTCCTTTCTGTCCCAAAAAATGCGCATCGGCTGGAAAATATTAAGGGCTTGTCGCATAAGGATACAAGCAATTCCATGCCGGCAGGAGTGGAATCGCTTTTTGAGATGACCCGCCAAGTGTATAATGCGGTCAGGGGCTCCGGTTCGCCGGTCAGGAAGCATTGGAAATTGTCTTGAGGGCATCTCCGCCATGGCGGTTGGATGCCCTGTCGGTCGAGGGTTTTGATGGTCCGGATTTTGCTTGCTGAGGACGACGAGGTGATGCGCCAATATCTTGCGCGCGCGCTGCAGAAATCCGGATATGACGTGGTTGCCGTAGATCGCGGCACGGCGGCGCTGCCGCTGCTCGAAGCCGAGCATTTCGACCTGTTGCTGACCGACATCGTCATGCCGGAAATGGACGGCATCGAGCTTGCCCAGCATGTCGCAACCGTCGCGCCCGATATGCGGGTGATGTTCATCACCGGATTTGCGGCCGTGACCCTGAAGGCCGGAAAAGCCGTGCCCCAGGCAAAGGTCCTGTCCAAGCCGTTTCACCTGCGCGATCTGGTGCTGGAGGTGGACCGCCTCTTTGGCGTCAACAGCGCCAGTGGGCTCAACTGAACTTTTTGCTGAATTCTTTTTGACGGGTGGCGCCGATTCCGGCTTGCACCAGAATCAAACCCCCGCTAATGGCTGCCTTCCCGTGTGGGCGTGTAGCTCAGTGGTAGAGCACTGTGTTGACATCGCAGGGGTCGCAAGTTCAATCCTTGCCACGCCCACCATTCAAAAACCCCGCAGAGATGCGGGGTTTTTTATTGGGCGCTGAGGGAGTTGCGTCCTTAATCAGAGGCCGTCGTCCCTGCGCTGGCAGGGACCCGCTTCTTGTTCTGGCACCGTAGAAGATAAAGCGGGGTCCCGCCTGCGCAGGGACGATGGAAATGCTTGCTGCCAATCCACCCCGTAACCGAAGCGTCACGTGAATGTCTTAGGCCGCCGCCAACCTCGGCAGGAGACACAGATGGAAGCGGCATTCGAACGGGACCCCCATGCAAGACTGAAGCAGGCGGTGCACCGCCATGACGAGCTCAGCAGACAAGGTCTGCTGGAGCGCGCCTTCACCTTCGCCTTCCGGGGATTGGTCTATGCCCAGATCTGGGAAGACCCGGTCGTGGATCTGGAGGCGTTGCAGCTTGGCCCCGGCATGCACCTCGTCACAATCGCGAGCGGCGGTTGCAACGTGCTCTCCTATCTTACGGCCGACCCGGCTCATATCACGGCGGTCGACCTCAACACCGCCCATATCGCGCTTAACCGGCTGAAGGTCGCGGCGGCCCAGCATCTTCCCGATCACGACAGCTTCTACCGCTTTTTCGGGGAGGCGAACCGGTCGGAGAACATACATGCCTATCGGCAGTTCATCGCTCCCTATCTGGATGAAACATCCCGCCGCTATTGGGAGGGGCGCGACCTGATCGGGCGGCGGCGCATCAGCGGCTTTGCGCGCAATTTCTACCGTCAGGGGCTGCTCGGCCGCTTCATCGGCGGGTCGCAGTGGCTCGCCCGCCTCTATGGCGTGGATCCCCGCGAAATATTGGCGGCCAATTCCATCGATGAACAGCGCGCCATCTTCGAAACCCGCTTTGCCCCGGTTTTCGAGAAACGCTTCATCCGCTGGCTCACCAGCAATCCGGCCTCCTTGTTCGGCCTTGGCATTCCGCCAGCGCAATATGAAGCCCTGCTCGGCGACGAACGGGAGGGCATGGTAAAGGTGTTGCGCGACCGGCTGGAGAAGCTCGCCTGCGATTTCGACATTCGCCAGAATTATTTCGCGTGGCAGGCTTTCGGCCAAGGCTATGGCGGACCGCAAGCACCCGTGCCGCCCTATCTGGAGGAGGCGAATTACCGCGCCGTCGTCGAGAGGGCCGGGCGCGTCGAAGTTCGCCACATGAATTTTGTGGATTATCTTCGCGCTTCCCCGGCGGGCAGCCTGCACCGCTATATCCTGCTCGACGCGCAGGACTGGATGACCGACGCGCAGCTCACGGATTTGTGGACGGAGATCAGCCGCACCGCCCGTCCGGGGGCGCGAGTCGTGTTCCGCACCGCCGCCGAGCCGACGCTTCTCCCCGGCCGCGTGCCGGACGCAATCCTGTCGCGCTGGCGTTATGAGGAAGCGGCGTCGCGCGAATTCACGCGGCGCGACCGCTCGTCCATCTATGGCGGCGTTCATCTTTATGTGCTGGCGGATTCATGAACGCCAGCGCATCGCTGACCGCGGGCGCGCACATGGACCGCATCTACCGCCGCCAGCGGCATATCTATGACCTCACCCGCAAATATTATCTGCTGGGCCGGGACGCATTGCTCCGCGATCTCGCCCCTCCTTCCGGCGGCAGCGTGATCGAGATCGGCTGCGGAACGGGCCGCAACCTCATCCAGGCGGCGCGGCTTTGGCCGGAGGCGCGGCTCTTCGGGCTGGATGTGTCACCCGCCATGCTGGAAACGGCGCGGGGGAATATCGGGCGGGCGCGCCTTGCAGGACGAATCATGGTCGCCGAAGGTGACGCGACGGGTTTTGACGCCGCAGGCTTGTTTGGGCAGGCGCGTTTCGACCGGGTCTTCCTCTCCTATACGCTTTCGATGATCCCGGACTGGCATGGCGCGCTTGATCAGGCCGCCAGCCTTCTGGGTCCGGGCGGAGAGCTTCATATAGTGGATTTTGGCCAGCAGGAGCGGCTGCCAAGGGCTTTCCGGGCCATGCTTTTCAACTGGCTCCGCAAATTCGACGTGACGCCGCGATCGGAGCTGTTCAGCGCGGCTGAACAGATTGCTGCCTCCCGGATGCTGGCTTGCAAGAGCCGCTCCCGGTTTCGCGGCTATGCCTGGTCATTGTGCATGTCTTCGGCAGGTGAAGGCATTTGATCTCATAAAAGGTTGTTGAAGGCCTTTCAGAATAATCGCCGGTAAGGCAGCGGGGTCCCTGCCTGCGCAGGGACGACGGGGAAAAACCGAAGGCCAAAAGGAAACCCTCTCCCACGGGGAGAGGGATACGCAGGCTTGGACCGATGCAATCGGGCTTAGTCGAAGTTGGGTGAGGGGTTCCACGTTGCTGATGGGGCACAACCCTCACCAACTCCGGTTGGGGCTGCACGCAGCCAAGCCTCCATATCCTCTCCCCCCGCCCTCAGCTCGCCTCCCTACCCCTTCAGGGGTAGAGCTATGCCTTTTGGCCTACTCCTCTGAAGAGCGGGTTCACCACCCTCCTGAGCCAGCCTAAATCGTTCCGGGCGATGAAACGTTTTCGTGCGTCGATGAACTGAGAAAAAGCCTCAAATCGCGGCGCAGGTTTAGCCAATCGCATATAGCCTGAACAGATTTAGTAAATATCACATTTACTCAATGTATTATCGTGGCGTTTCAAGTTATGTGTAAATATTATTTGAAATACAAGCCGCTGATATTGCGATCTTTCATCGTTACGGCGCAAGAACGGCTTTAACATTTCCATGTATATAACGGCATATAACCAAAGTTATATTAGTATTGATTCGATTTTTGTCTGTCAGGAAAATTTACAGATTTTCAAAGATGGTTAACAAAATCTAAATTCAAGCCTTTGTAAACAAAGGATTAAAATTGCAACATTGACTTGGCACGGCCTTTGCGAGTTACTTTGGTGCAATCCGATGGGATCGGCTTTTTCCTGAAAAGATGCCTATAGGCACTCAGGGTCGCAAAAAAGGTTGAGGCCCCGCCCCAGAGGATTTGGCAAGAGGCCGGACATCTCGTCCGGTGGGCAATAGGGGTAAATTGAAATGACGATCCTTAAGAAACTCTGGAATGACGAGTCCGGCGCTTCCGCCGCTGAATATGCGTTGATCTTGGCCTTGGTTGGCACCGGAATTGCGGTTGCCGCCTATAATCTGGGTGATGCCATCGGCGATGAAATGAACAGCGCCAAGGACTGCATTGCATCGACGACTACTCCGCCGACCTGCAGCTAATATCGACATTTGATGCCCCTGCCGGAGCCCCGAAGTCCGGCAGGGCTTCAATCCCAACTTTCGGCCTAATCCGGGGGGACTGCGGCCATGGCGCAGAATCGTTCACTCATCATCCTGGGCTTTGCAATCTTGCTTGGCCTAGTCGCGGTATTCATCGCCAACAGCTATCTGACTGGCGTTGAAAAGAAGCAGGCAACCGTCGACCAGGGCATGGTCAAGGTCGCAGTGGCCCGTGTGCCGTTGGAATATGGCGCTGTCATTACACCTGACAATATCCGCTTTGTCGATTGGCCGCGTGGTTCGCTTCCCCAAGGCACGTTCAGCAACGCTGCGCAGCTTACCTCGGTAGGCAAGACCCGCGCCGTGCTGCGGCCGATTGCAGCCAATGAACCTATTTTGATGTCGCGCCTGACGGGCGAAGGCGGACGGGCGAGCCTTTCCGCCGTTCTGCGTCCTGAAATGCGCGCTGTCGCCGTCCGCATCGGCGATGTGTCGGCCGCTGGCGGCTTCGTGCTGCCGGGTGACAGCGTCGACGTGCTGGTGACGCGTACGATGCAGGCTGGTGAGAGTTCCGAGCAGATCACCGACGTCCTGCTGCAGAATGTCCGCGTGATCGCCATCGATCTCGACTCCAACGACGCGAAGACCGACCCCAAGATCGGCAAGACCGCCACGCTTGAGGTGGGCCAGGTCGATGCGCAAAAGCTTGCGCTCGCCCAGAATGTCGGCAGCCTGACGCTGGTCCTCCGCAACCTTGCGGACAAGGACAATCCGGTCGTCGCCACCGTGGGCACCGAGGACCTGCGCGATGGCGCCTATGTGGGCAGCTATTCGGGATCGTCTCGCCCGTCCATCTCCACGGCCGGCTATGTCGCGCCCCGCTGGCGCCCCGTCCGCCGCGCACGCGCCACCGCCAAGTCATCCACGCCTTCCACCGCCACCGTCCAGATCGTGCGCGGCCTGCAAGGCTCCAGCTATGAGGTAAGCCGCCATGCGGGGTTTTGAAACAATCGCACTCCCTCTCCCCAGCGGGGAGAGGGCCGGGGTGAGGGGGAGCGAGGCAAAGCCGAGCGTCCAAGCCATCGGCGTGGCACACCCTCACCCAACCCTCTCCCTTGAGGGAGAGGGCTATAGGACCCCCAAGATGAGAACGGCACTCGCCAAATTCCTCCCCGGCACGGGGAGGAGCTGAAGGCAGCCGCCCTGGCCCTC